>JBDTVN010000018.1:0-16906 GCA_040007155.1 Chloroflexota bacterium | reverse complement strand
CGGGAATTGGGGTGGCCTATGGGTTTCGAACCCATAACCTTTGGATCCACAATCCAATGCTCTGCCGGTTGAGCTAAGGCCACCGCGGGGAGTCGGAAGTATCGCACGGAGGCCTCTTGAACATCCCCGGTTTCATTGCCCGCCAGTTCTACGTCGCTGGGTCGTTGCGCAACACTGAGTCGGGCTGGGAACTGAAGGCGCAGAACCCCATGGGCAGCGGCGTCCTGACCGGGGTCGGCAAGCTGCGCGTCGACGAGCGCGACATCCCGCCCGAAGATGTGACCGCGCAGCGCTCCGGGGATCCCGCGCCGATCCGAGCCCAGGACGTGACACGCTTCAAGCCAGTCAGCGTCTTCAAAGGCGACGAAGTGACGCTCCACGTCAGCGGCGCGCCCCTAACTCCGGGCGAGCACAAGCTCGAAGTCGAGCTCTTCGAGCTGAATCTGGGCCGCTTCGCCTTCTCGATCAGCGACAACGTCCGCTAGAACCGCGCTGCTAGCATCGGAGCCATGACGGCTACTCGCTGGGTCCGTGTCCCAGCCTTCGAGCGGGGCATCACGCTGGGCGACTTCCTCGTCCCAATTCGCGTCGGCGAGCGTGGTGTTCCTTGGCAGCGCCACCTGCTCATGGTCACAGTGGGCACACTGCTCATCATCGTCGGCGCCCGAATCAGTTTCTACCTGCCGGGCAACACGCTCGTTCCGGTCACTCTCCAGACGTTCGGCGTGCTGTTCGGTGGCGCGCTCCTGGGTTTCCGGCGCTCGCTGCTGTCAGTCGGTCTGTACATCCTCCTCGGCGCCATCGGCTTACAGGTTTTCGCATACAGCGAGAGCGCCCACGCGTACTTGTCGGGCATTGGCACGATCGCCACTTATTCGGGCGGCCATGTCGTACTCGGTGCGACCGGTGGCTACATCGTGGGCTTCCTGTTCGCGGGTGGGCTGGTCGGCCGGCTGGCAGAGCTCGGCTGGGACCGGAAGATCGGTGGCTCGATCGCGGCGATGCTGCTCGGCAACCTCGTCATCTACCTGATCGGGATTCCGTGGCTGATGCTCGCCGCGGGTCTGTCGCTCGACGACGGACTGAAGTACGGCCTGTGGCCATTCGTGCCGGGCGATCTGATCAAGGTTGCCGTCGCTGCCGGCCTGCTGCCGGTCGGCTGGTGGCTGGTGAGGCGCCGTTCCTCGGACCTCTAGCGCTCCTCGGACCTCTAGAATTTGCGGGCGCGCGCCCGTAGCTCAATGGATAGAGCGTCTGACTTCGGATCAGAAGGTTGCGGGTTCGAGTCCTGCCGGGCGCGCCAACACCCCTGATTCGGAGATCACACCTAGCCGCTGATCTCAGCGCGCTCCGTGAACAGTGCAGCCACCGCCAGCGCGCCGACGAGCCAGGCGACCACCAGGACCAGGGCGGTGTTTGCATCGAGAGAGGCGGCCTGGAAGCCGCCGCCGCCCAAGCCAGGACCTGATGTGGCGCCTGTTGCGACTGCTGCTCGGGCGACGCTGAAGGGCAGGTACTTCACGACGTCGGGCAGCAAAAGTGCGGCGAACGTAGTCGCGAAGTAAAGGCCAATTCCAGCCGCTATCCCGGCGAGTTGGCTGCGCGCCAGCATTGCGATCGCGAAACCGATCGCCCCTTCCATGACGATCGCGATTCCCCCGCGCAGGAACTGTTCCGGCAGCCGTCCCAACGTGCTGGAGTCGGTCAGGCCCGTCGTGGAGATCCCAGCGAGGTTGGCCCCGATGAGAGCCGCCACAACTCCAACAGCGAACGTGAGCACGAGACCGAGCGCGATGACGAATGCGATCGAGGCGAAGGTGATGAGGGTGTAGTAACTCCGGCTCTGGCCCCGCGCAACAGCGTTCTTGAGCGTCCCCCACGTCCATTCCGATCCGGCGATGGCCGCGCCGTAGATGACTGCGAACAGGCCGCCGAGGCCCAGGATGAACGCCAGGATCTGATCGTAGGCACCCGGAAAAGTCACAAGCGATATGGCGGCGGCGCGCTCGGCGCCCGAACGGCCGGGTCGGTCGGAGGTTGCTCCCACGGCGACGATGATCAGGACAAGAAGTCCTGCGAGCAGCGCAAAAGTCAGCCACGTCGCCAAGCGGCGGGCGAGCTTACGTAGTCCCGACATGAACAGCTTCATGACGTGACCCCGGTTCCGGTCGAGCCATCGCTGGGGCCTGCCCCCGCCATGCCGAAGAAGGTGCCCTCGCCCTGCGCCACAGGCTCGCCGCCGGTCAGACCCAGGAAAAGCATCTCTAGGTCGTTACCGGACTCGAGGCCGGTAGCCCAGATCCCGGCCTCGCCCAGCACACGGTTGACGTCGCCCATTCGATCGGGCGTCACGCGTACGGACAGCCAGCCAGGCTCGGCCACAGAGGTCGACACAGCGTCGGGCCCGCCGAGCGCAGCAAGTGCCGCGGCAGCAGCCGCAACCTGGTCGAGGGCGACGCGCACACGCACGATGCCCTCCGCGTTCAGCAATTCCTGGATCGGACCCTCGCGCACGACCCGGCCCGCCGCCACGATGCCGACGATGCCGGCCATCTGCTGCATCTCCGCGAGCAGGTGGCTCGACACGAAGACCGTTTTGCCGATTGAGGCGAGGTGGCGCAGTGTCTCGCGCATGGCCACGATCCCGGCAGGATCCAGGCCGTTCGCAGGCTCGTCGAGCAGCAGCAGCGTCGGATCGCTCAGCAACGCCGCGGCTATGCCCAAGCGCTGCTTCATGCCCAGGGAGTAGGTCGAGACCTTGTCGCGCGCACGGTCGCGCAGACCGGTCAGCTCCAGCAGTTCCTCAATGCGCCCTGGCGTCACCGCGGCGCCGTTCGCGGCCAGCTCGCGCAGGTTCTGGCGTCCGGACAGGAACGGGTAGAAAGCCGGCGATTCGATCAGCGCTCCGACGTCGTAAAGCCGACGCCGATCGTGCCGCCCGAATGGTTTGCCGAGTAGCTCGATGCTCCCGGCATCAGGCTGGATGAGGCCCGTAAGCAGGCGCATCGTCGTCGTCTTGCCGGCGCCATTGGGGCCGAGAAAGCCGTAAACCGTTCCCCGGGGCACGGATAGGTCCAGTCCGGCGAGTGCGAGATGGGAGCCGTAACTCTTGCGCAGTCCGCGCGTCGCAACGGCGAGGCCGTCCGTTTCCGTCATCGTGAGTAGGCTATCGCCAATGAACGTAGAAGCAGTCGCTCAACGACCGGTTTGGCGCAACATTCCGTGGGCTGCGCTCGGTCTGCTGGTGATCGCGGGCTTGATCGTGGTGCGCTCGCTCGCACTGAGCCAGTTCACGCCCATCGGAACGCTGGGCTTTGCCGCGCCAGTGCTCTTTGCCGCGGCTGTCCTCTTTATGCGACCGCAGGACCGCAGGTTTACATGGGCCGCCCTGGCAATCGCCGCGTCGCCCGTGGTCATCGTCATTGCGAACTGGCTGCCCGACGCGTGGTTTTCGATGGCGCCGGGCGACTGGAAGAACGCGGCACAGCTTTTACTTGACGCTGGCGGGGTGGCCCAGCTCATCGCCAAGGTGCTCGGCTTCATCGGCCTGGGGCTGTTCGGCATAGCGCTCGGCGGGGTTCGCACTTTCATGTCAGCGGTCATCCTGTTTTTCGCGATGCTCGTCGGCGCCGCTGGCGTCATCTGGGTCGGCGCACATCCGCTTGATGGTCTGCCGCTGCTCGATCTGGCTCGGACCGTCGGCTTTTTAGTGCTAACGGTCCTGGGCTGGGCCTTCGTTTTCGCCGCAGCCCTTGAGTCGCTCCGCACATGGACCTTGATCGGCAGCGGATTGGTGCTCGCGAACACGGTCATCAATGTGCTGCTGCTGTGGTGGACGATCGGCCCCGATGCGAACACCGACCTGCTGTCGCTGCTGGTGGGCGGCCCGACGTTGATTGGGTGGATCTGCCTGATCGTCGGCGCGCTCCGGGGCGAGCTGAGCGACGCTCCAGCTAGAAGTCGCGCCGCCCGCGGAAGTGGCGTTCGACGTCGGGCCGGCTGAGCTCGAACAACGCGATCCGCTGGCCGCCCGGCGCTTGAAAACTGAAGGCCGTGCCCATCGGCAGCTCGAGCATCCGGCCCTTCTTCCAGCCGCGCTGCCTGAGGTCCATGCGCGCCTCCTCGACATCGTCGACGCGATACACGAGCACGGGCGCGTCGCCTTCGACGTGATCGGCCAGGAGCAGTGGTGGCTTTGAGCGGCCCATCTTGAGCATGGCCACGCGGGCACCCATGCCATCGATGGCGAAGACGACCTTGGCGCCGAGCTTCTCGACGAACCACTCCATGTCCTCGGCGACGTCGCGGCTGGGCATGTAGATGTAGTCGAGACTCTCGAACACGCCTCAACGATAGACTCCGGCGCGCATGACAAACCTCCCGCCGCAGGCGAACGACCCGGGCCAGATGCTCGAGCGTGCACGCCAGGCCGCCGAACAAGGCGACTACGCGACTGCCGCCGGGCTCTATCAGCTTGGGGTCGGAAATCCCGACCCGCAGCTCCATGTCAGCGCGCTGCTCGGCCTGGCCGACGCGCGCTATCGGCTCGACGACGAACAGGGCGCGCTCCAGGCGTGGATAAGCGCCACGATGGCGCCCGAGACGCCGCTTGCGTGGCGCGCGTGGGTGGCGCTGGCCGGTGCCCGGGTGCGCGAAGGCGACCTGACGGGCGCGGCTCGTTGCTACCGCGAGGCAGAGGCGCGCGCGCCACTCGACGAAAAGCCGGCGATTCAGTCGCGCCTGGGCTGGTTGAACAAGGAGATGGGCAACCAGGGGGCCGCGAACCGTTACTTCGGCCGCGCCCGGGTGGGTGCGTTCAGGCCGCTGATCACCTACGCGATCATCGCCATCACCGTCATCGTCACCTTGCTGGAGACGACGCGGATCGGCCCCCACCAGCAGCTCGTCGACCTGCTGGAACTCGACAAACAGGCCGTGATGAACGGCGAGTACTGGCGGCTGCTGACCGTGGCGTTGACTCACGCGCCGGTAACCCAGATGCCGCTGCACCTGCTCATGAACATGTACGCCCTGTGGATCGTCGGGCCGTTGGCTGAAGCGCTCTACGGCCGCGCCCTGTACCTGGCGATTTATGTGACCTCCGCAGTCGGGGCGTCGATCGCGTCGTACTTGTTCTTCCCCAACCCGTCAGTCGGAGCCAGTGGCGCCATCTTCGGGTTGTTCGGCCTTGTCTTCGCCGCGACGTACTTTCACAAGCCGCTGCTGAGTGCCCAGGCGCGCCGGATCAGCAGTCAGATTGGCGTTCTGATCGTGATCAACCTGATCATCGGCTTTGGCATTGGCGGCTTCATCGCCATCGACAACGCAGCTCACGTGGGCGGCCTGCTGGTTGGCGCGTGGCTGGGATTCCTGATCGCACCTGGTGGCGCTGCGACCTTCGCCAAGTTCCTGCGACGCAACGAAACGAGCGCCGAACCATCGCCGATCGGCGGCCGGCTGCTCCCAATAGTGGGCGTCGTTGTGCTTGGAGCCGTCCTCTTCGCAGGCCTGCTGATCACGCCATTCTGGGCATGAGTACCTGCCGCGAATGAACGGCCGCTCGATCCGCAACGTCCTTTTCGGGACGTTCACGCTGCGCTTTTCGACTGGACTGACCGGCGGCCTGCTCGCGTTTTACCTGGGCAATCTGCCCACCCACGGCGGCGTGGAGGTGAGCGCGCTGACTTTCGCGTTGTTGAGCTCGGCCTTCTACGGCACGGAACTGCTCGCGAGCCCGTTCTTCGGACTGCTGTCGGACCGCCTTGGCCACCACAAGGTGATGCAATGGGGGCCGATCTTTGGCGCCGTCGCGGTGCTCCTGACGGGTATTACCGCCAACCTGTACCTGATTGGCGGCACGCGCATCCTGGAGGGCGCGGCGACTGCGGCGAGTGTGCCCTCGATCCTGGGCTTTCTCGCGCTGACCACCGCGCGCGACGAGGGGCTGCGCGGCCGAGTATCGGCGCGGTTCGAGCTGGCGACGATCGCCGGCATCGGCGCGGGCACGATCGCGGCGACGCTCCTGTACCAGGTGATGGGCAGTGCTGCGTTCTTCCTGAACGCGGCCATCTACGTCGGTTCGTTCTTGATCTACCGATTCGGGGTTGAGGCGCCCGACAAGCCCGCTGGGCCACACCACGCACCTGAATACGGCTGGAAGCGCTACCTGCGTCTCATCCGCACCTCGCACGTATGGCTGCTGGCGCCCACGTGGATTGCGGTCAACGCGGCACTCGGCGTCTACGCCGGGCAGGGTCTTTTCAACCTGGTGCGCGAGAGGAACCCCAAGTTCTCCGATCAGCTGCTCGCCGGCGGGTTATCGCCGGTCGAGATCTTCGTAGGCATGGCCGTCGCTGGGCTGGTGCTATTCGGTGGCCTCATCTATTGGGGTAACCGCTTCAAGAACATGCGCCGCACAACGATCATCTTCTACGGCATCCTGGGCGGCGCGGTGCTGGTCGTGGGTGGCATCGCCTTCAACCACAGTGGCGGCATTGAGCCGCTGCTCCGCTCGCCATTCATCCTGATCGCAGGCGCTGGTCTATTTGTGCTTGCCGGTGCGACGCCGGCGGCGCTTGGCCTGCTCGCCGACATGTCTGAGGCCTACCCCGACGACCGCGGCGCGGTGATGGGTCTATATAGCGTCTTCCTGGGCTTTGGCCAGATCCTGGGCGGCCTCGCGGGCGGCTACGCGGCGGATCACGCGAGCATCGACGGACTGCTGGTCACCACGCTCATTTTCATGGGTATCGCGCTGCTGCCGCTCTATCACCTGCGCCGCTACGAGCACCGTTTCGAGCCCAAGCCGGCCTGACACCGCGCTCAGGAGCCGGCCCGGCCATGGCCTTGTCACGCTTCTACGGTTGATGCAACTTTGACAGCGCCATTAGGCTTGCCTGACTCAACAGGTCATATCGCATGAGTGCGAACTCGTTCGAGCAATAGAGGAGGCAGAACCTTGCGATCAATTTTCCCTAGCCGCGGATGGCTGACCATGGCAGCAGTAACGCTGCTCGTGGCGACGGCCTGCGCGGGCCCAGCGGCGTCCGTCGCACCCAGCACCGCCCCGACAGCCGGCGCAACCACCGCCCCGACAGCAGCTGCCACGCAGATGGGCGGCAACGTGAGCATCATCGCTTCGTGGACCGGCGCCGAGCAGGATTCGTTCATGGCAATGATCCAGCCGTGGGTCGATGCCAACGGCGTTCACGTCGACTACGTCGGTACGCGTGACATGCAGGCCCAACTCAGCAACGCGATCGCAGCCGGCGGCACCGGCCTGCCGGACGTTGCCGGAATCCCCGGCCCCGGCCTTGCCCGTGACTGGTATGCAACGCAACTCGGCGACGGAACGACAGCGCTGAAGCCGCTCGACTTCCTGAACCTTGACGAGTACAAGGGCTCGACGCCTCCGGGCATGGCCGAGCTCGGCGTCGCCAGCGACGGCAAGCTTGTTGGCATCTTCACCAAGTCGGCCGTCAAGGGCCTGATCTGGTACGCCAAGGCGCACTACGACGGCACCGTGCCGGCGTCATTCAGTGATCTCGAAGGAATGGATGCCGGAGCAATGGGCTCACTGTGGTGCAACGCGATCGAGTCAGGCGCTGCATCTGGCTGGCCATTCACAGACTGGATCGAGGACATCGTGATCCGCCAGTCAGGCCCAGACGTTTACGACAGCTGGGTCGCGGGCACGACCAAGTGGACCTCGCCTGAGATCAAGGGCGCGTTCGACATGATGGTCGACGTCATCAACAAGAGCGACGGCGGCGGCACCAAGATCAACGCAACCGCTTTCGGTGACGTTGGCGGCGGTCTCTTCAGCGATCCGCCGACCTGCGAGTTCGTGCACCAGGCGAGCTTCATCAGCTCGTTCTTCACGGACCAGTCAGGTGCCCAGCCGGGCGCCTTCGACTTCTTCGTCATGCCTGACATCAATAGCGCCTATGCCGGTGCCCTTACCGGCGGCGGCGACATGTTCGGTATGTTCCACGACACCCCACAGGCACGCTCTCTGATGGCCTACCTGACAACCGTTGACGCTCAGTCCATCTGGGCTGCACGCGGCGGTTACATCTCGGCCAACACCGGTGTGCCGTCGTCCGTCTACAAGGACGATTCCGACCGCAAGGCGGCGACTGCGTTGCAGAACGCGTCGTCGTTCCGATTTGACGGCTCGGACTCGATGCCCGGAGAGATGAACCAGGCATTCTTTGATGCCATGGTCGCTCTGGCGGCGAACCCAGCCGACGAGGACAACATCCTGATGTCCCTCGACGCGACGCAGGCAACTGCCTACGGCAACTAGTCCCTGATGACGCGGGGCCGGCGAGCTTGCTCGCCGGCCCCACACTTTTTCTGAGGGTGTGAGGCATGGACAAGCTCATAACGGCAGCCGTCGCCATACTCTCCGTCCCGCTCGCCCTGATTGCCTACATTCTTGTCGTCGAGTGGGTAGTCGGTAAGTTCAAATCGAAGACGGCTGACCGACTGCGGCCGATGCTGTGGGTCTTCCCGGCAGTCGCTCTGCTCTTCGTCTTCCTGGTCTACCCCATGATCAGCACCGGCTGGTTCAGCCTGTGGAACTTCGACCGGGCCGGCGTCAATTTCACGACTTTCGCCGGGATCGACAACTACGTCGCCTTCTTCACCAATGTCGACACCCTCACGGCGCTGCGCAACAACCTGATTTGGGTCATCCTGCTGCCGACCTTTGCGGTAGGTATCGGGCTGATCATTGCCGTACTGGTCGACCGCGTGCGCTACGAGAGCGTCGTTAAGTCGGTCATCTTCCTACCCATGGCGATCAGCTTCGTTGCAGCAACGGTCATCTGGAAACTGGTCTACGACTACAACCCCAACGTCGGGGTGCTGAACGCCGTCGTCGCCGGCCTGGGCGGGGATCCCATTGCGTGGATTCAGCAGCAGCAGCCAATCCCGCTCAACACCATCATGCTGGTGATAGTCGGGACGTGGATGCTTGCCGGCTTCGCGATGGTCATCCTGTCAGCCGGCCTCAAAGCGATTCCGGCCGAGCTGCTCGAGGCGGCCCGCGTCGATGGCGCCGGCGAGTGGTACGTATTCCGCAAGATCATCTTCCCGCTTCTGCTGCCCACGATTGCGGTCGTGGCCACGACGGTGATCATCTTCGCTCTAAAGACCTTCGACGTCGTCTACACGATGACCAGCGGCAACTTCGGCACGGAGGTGATGGCGAACCGAATGTATAAAGAGTTGGCCACCTTCCATGATCCGGGGCGGGCCAGTGCCACCGCAATGATCCTGCTCGTCGCGATCATTCCGGTGATGATCTTCAACATCCGCCGCTTCCGCGAACAGGAGGCACTCCGATGACCGCTGTTGCCCCGCCCGTGGTCATCGAGTCAGAAGCCGTTAAAACCAAAAGCGGTGGAAAAGGTAAAAAGACGAGCCCGCTCGTCCATCTATCGCTCTTGGTGCTGATGGCCATATGGGCATTGCCGGCAATCGGTTTGCTGGTCAGCTCATTCAGGTCTGCGAACGACATCAGCAAGAGCGGCTGGTGGACTGCACTTTTCCCACCCGGCAACTTCACGCTCGATAACTACCAGGCGGTCCTCGGCCGACAGGGCATCAGCGATGCCTTCATCAACAGCTTCGTGATCACGATTCCGGCGACGGTGATCGTGGTGATGATTGCCGCCTTTGCTGCCTATGCGTTCGCGTGGATGGAGTTCAAGGGCCGTGACTGGCTGTTCGTGATCCTGGTCGGCCTGCTGGTCATTCCGCTGCAGGTGACTCTTGTGCCGGTTCTGAGGCTGATGGGCACGGTGACGTCCATCACGGGCATACCGATTCACGGCACCTTTCTGGCGCTGTGGCTCGCCCACACGGGCTATGGCTTGCCCTTCGCCATCTATCTGCTGCGCAACTACCTGGGCGGCCTGCCGCGCGAGGTCTTCGAGTCTGCCGCCATAGATGGTGCGAGCCCGACGACGGCGTTCTTCAGGCTGGCACTGCCGATGAGCGTGCCGGTCATTGCGTCGCTGGTCATCTTCCAGTTCCTGTGGGTCTGGAATGACCTGCTTGTCGCGCTGGTCTACCTGGGCGTCTCGCCGAGCGCTTTGCCCGTTTCGGTTGTACTCGCGAACCTGACCACGTCGCGCGGCGGCGACTGGCAGTTCCTGACGGCTGCCGCTTTTGTCTCGATGGTCGTCCCGATCGCCATTTTCCTCGCGCTCCAGCGCTACTTCGTGCGCGGCATCACCGGCGGCGCGGTAAAGGGCTGACGCTCCCTTTCTACAATCTGAACGTGGCTCAAACTTTGTTTGGAAACTTCATAGGTGGCGAATGGCGGCCGGCGGAGGGCGGCGCGACGTTCGAGTCACGCAACCCTGCCGACACGCGTGACCTGATCGGCCACTTCGCCGCCTCTGACGCGGCCGATGTTGCTGCCGCAATACGCGCTGCTGAGGAAGCGCTCCCGGCCTGGCGGCGCATGCCCGCGCCCAAACGCGGCGAGATCCTGTACACGTTCGGGGCGCTGCTCGCGCAACACAAGGAGCGGCTTGCGCAGGCGCTTACGCGCGAGATGGGCAAGGTCCTCGCAGAGGCGCGTGGCGACGTCCAGGAGGGCATCGACATCGCGTATCTCATGGGCGGCGAGGGCCGGCGCATGTTCGGCGACACGGTCCCGTCTGAGCTGCCCGACAAATGGGCGATGAGCATCCGTCAGCCGGTCGGCGTCGCCGGGATCATCACGCCCTGGAATTTCCCGATGGCGATCCCGTGCTGGAAGATGACCGCTGCGCTGATCACCGGCAACACGCTCGTGCTCAAGCCGGCCACCGACACGCCGCACTGTGCCGTTCTGCTGGTCGAGCTCATGGCTGAAGCTGGATTCCCGGCGGGAGTGGTGAATCTCGTGACCGGGTCGGGGCAAGAAGTCGGTATTCCGCTCGTCGAGAATCCCGACGTCAATGTCATCTCGTTCACGGGCAACGGCGACACCGGACGCGACATCCTGCGTCGCGGCGCCAAGCGCATGTTGCGCACCTCGCTCGAGCTGGGCGGCAAGAACGCGATCGCTGTCATGGCCGACGCGGATCTCGATCTGGCGGTAGACGGCATCGTCTGGTCGGCATTCGGCACGACCGGTCAGCGCTGCACCGCGTGCAGCAGGCTGGTGGTGGATGAGTCGATTGCGGATGACCTCGTCGGTCGGCTGATCGATCAGGCGTCGGCGCTGCGCCTGGGGAATGGCCTCGAGGCCACGACCGACGTGGGGCCGCTCATCAATTCTGCGGCGAGCGACAAGGTCGCGGGCTACGTGGGCGTGGGCACCGATGAGGGCGCCCGACTCGTTACCGGCGGTGGGGTTGCGACCGGGGAGGGCCTGGCGAACGGCAATTTCTTCACGCCGACCATCCTTGATGGCGTGCGCCAGATGGACCGGGTGGCGCAGGAGGAGATTTTCGGCCCGGTCCTGAGCGTTATCCGGGTGAACGGCTACGAGGACGCGGCGATGGTCGTCAACTCCACGCGCTTTGGGCTTTCGTCGTCCATCTACACCCGCGACACCAACACCTGTTTCCGGGCGATGCGCGACTTCGCGACCGGCATCGTGTATGTGAACGCGGGCACGATCGGGGCTGAGACGCACCTGCCGTTCGGCGGCATCAAGGGCACGGGCAACGGCCATCGCGAGGCCGGCCACGCGGCCCTGGACACGTTCAGCGAATGGAAGTCGATCTACGTGGACTATTCGGGCCGTCTCCAGCGGGCGCAAATCGACAACCAATAGCGCGCCGGACAATTTTCATGCCTGGAATAGGTGCGGCGACCGATAAACTAGGGCAGTAGTGCTGGGGGCCACGCCGTGACAGAGATCGCCGACGAGCAGGACGCGATAGGGCGCGTCATCGATTCGGCGCGCCGCCTGGGGGTCGAGATCGACGCCGGCGAGGCACGCGACTGGATTGCGTCGATGGAGGCCGAGAGCAAGGGCGGCGACATCGTGGTCGACGTCGACACCGGCGTCTTCGGCCACCGCGCGTCGATGCTGGACCTCGACCCGGCCGACCTTGGCCGCTTCCAGAAGATCGCGCCGATCGTGGGTTTCGAGAACAAGCCCAACGTGTCGACAGCCCTGGCGCTGAGTGGCAGCAGTGCCCAGAGTCGGATCCAGGCGTTCCCGGCTGACTGCGACTTCTTCGAACGCATTCACATCACCGCCCCGACAAAGGAAGAGGCGCTGACCATCCTGGGCGAGGTCATTCGCGAGAAGGCGATGGCGACGCGCATAGGGCCGACTCACCGCCTGACCGAGGTCAAGCTGGGCACGTGGGACACCGAGGTGACCAAGGACGGCGTCAAGATCAAGGCCGGCACGCCAATCTCATGGACGCCGGCGGAGGTCGAGTCGGGCGAGATGGATGTCATCGGTGCCGACGGCAGCCTCCGCATCGTCAAGTGGGCCGACTGCGCCCAGGATCCGGGCTGGTGCAAGCTCGACTGGGTCGTCGCCGATCCGGCGCGCGGCCAGCTGGCGAATGCGAGCAACGTCCTCGACCCCACGTGGGAAGGCCCAGACGGCAAGATCGTCGCCCTCGACGGCTTTCTCGACCCGTATTTCCAGGAGGTTTACCTCGACACCGACGCCCGGCCGGTCTTCGACAAGATCGTCAAGAACATGGCGGCGGACGCGGTCGACGAGTACGTCAAGCAGCTGCGCCACGAGGTCTGGAAGTACAGCGTCAAGGACTTGAGTTGGGGCAAGGTTGCGCGCCGGCTGTACAACATCTTCCGCCTGACCGCGCGCTACCCGGAGGCGGCCTACATTCGCGAGTTGTTCGATGAGCCGACTACCGCGCTTTACCAGGTCTCCGCCCTGATTCGCACTCTCGACGAAGCGGCCGCGGACGGATCACCATTCGACCGCGAGATCATGGTCGAACAGGCGGACAAACTGATCATGTCGGCCATCTCCGCGCTCGAAGGTCCGGAAGAGGCCCAGGTCGTAGCGCAGCTGCTGCGCTTCCGCGACGAGCTGTCGGGCCGCACCAAGGGCGACCGCAGTGTCGAAGTCAACGCCCTCCACGCCGAGACGATGGACACCGTCAACGACTACTTCAAGCGCCGCCTGTACGCGGTGCCGGGGATTGCCTCGTATTTGGACGAGATCGCAGCCGAGGGTGGCACGCACTGAATAGTCGATCGCGGTTCTCGGGCCCCTTCCTCGCCGCACTTTTGGCGCTGTCGGCAGCGGCTGCGCCCGCACCTTTGCTTGCGGCAGCGTCACTGCCGAGCGGCCACTTCACATGGACCGGGAGCGCGGCGGCTGACTTCGCCGTGCCCGCCGATCTGCGCAAGTCGGGCTCGTGGCACGACAGGCAATTTGACCTCGATTACGTGACTTACCAGCAGTACGCCGCGCCGCTCGCGCCGCTGGTCGACGGCGCCCAGGTAACGGTCGTTAGTCGCAATGGCAAGCAGTTGATCGTCGGCGGCGCCTATTACCCCGGCCTGCGTTCGACAGAGCCGCCACAGCTGACTGCTGCTCAGGCAGTCGCTCTCGCTTCCGATCTGCGTGGCGGTCTGAGCTCGCTGCCAGACGCCGTACGCGGTCTGGCGACGCGGCGGTCGGGCCTGCGCCTCGACCCCGAAAGCGGCCGGCTCTTCTATCTGGTCGCGACGGCTGCGCCGGGCAACAACGGCTACCAGGAGATCGACGCCCAGAACGGCACGCTACTCGCCGCATGGGGCGGTGTCGACCAGATCAGCGCAGGCCAGGGCGTCGGCGTCAAGGGCGACACCAAGACGCTCAGCACGAGCCCATTCGGCGATCTGACCTCCATCGTGAGCGGCCACCGCGTACTGAAGAGCACTAACGGTAACTTCATCACCTACAACGCAGGCGGTGGCAGCTCAATCAGCGGCAACCAGGTCATGTCGGACGCGACCCTCGGCGACGACGACAAATGGAGCGACCCTACTCAGGCCGCGGGCGTTGATGCCCAGTACTACGCCGCGCTTACGGTCCAGTTCTACAGCCAGGAATTGGGTTACGACTGGCTCAACGACTGCATCGTGGACAATCCGCACGGCACGCTCGCCTGGCCCAGCGAGGTTCGGAGCGTCGTTCATTACGACAACACTCCCAACAGTGTTCCCTACAACAACGCCTTCTGGGACGAGCAGCTCTTCTACATGGTCTACGGCGACGGCAGCACGGTTGACCGGCCGCTGTCGGCCGGCCAGGACGTGGTATCGCACGAGTTAAGCCATGCCGTGACCCAGTGCAATAGCAACCTGGCCTACCAGTACCAGTCCGGCGCGCTGAACGAGTCGTTCTCGGACATCATGGCCACGGCCGCCGAGTTCATCATGGAGGAGCCCAACAGTTCCAACTGCTGGCGTCGGCAGGGCCAGACGGGCTGTGCCGACTGGTTGATCGGTGAGGACCTGGCCAAGACCGCGTCCGGCGCGGTTATCCGCAATCTGGCGGACCCAGAGTCGGAGGGTCAACCGAGCCACTTCGAGGACCGCGTTGCGCAGTCGTGTTCAGCAAGCTCAAGCAACGACTACTGCGGGGTCCACACCAACAGTGGCATTCCCAACCACGCTTTCTACCTCTTGGCCAATGGTGGCCGGAACGCGCGCTGCTCGGGGCCGAGTGATCCGAAGGACGACTGCGACGTCATGGTGCCCCCGACCACAGTCGACCACGCGACCAAGATCTTCTTCAGCGGATTCAAGACGCTAACGAGCAACGCGACGATGTGCGACGCGCGCAACTCGACGATCGCCGCGGCCACTGTGCTGTATCCGAGCTCCGTGACCGATATCGCCGCGACGATCCTCGCCTGGCAGGCAGTCGGTCTTGGCGACAACTGCGACGGGTCGATCACGCCACCGGCTGCCTTCACGATCAGCCTGTCGACACCGACCATCCCCCTTGCATCCGGCAATACGGGCAGCTCCCAGCTAAGCCTCGATCGCAACACCGACAACACCATCATCAGCTTCAGCGTCGACGAAGTTGGACCGGCGACAGTCGGCCTGAGCCCAGCCTCCAATCCGCCGAACGACTCGTCCGGCGCCCAGATCAACGTGACGGCTGATGGGAACGCGGCGGACGGCATCTATCCAGTCCTGGTCACAGCAACCGGACAGGCTCAAACGCATTACACCGCGCTCAGCATGGTGATCGACGCCGAGCCTCCGAGCGCCGCGGTTACCGGCGTCGGATTCGTTGCGATGGCCACCGTAACTACCGGCGGCTCGATCCCGCTGAGCATCACCTGGACGGCGACTGACGGTGAAAGCGGTATCGCTTCGAAAGAGCTCGACCACAGTCCCAATGGCTCCGGCTGGGTCTCGATCGGGACAACCAGCCCGACCACTTACCCCGCCACATTTGGCCCGCATCAGTTCCAAGTTGTTGCCACCGACGGCGTCGGCAACGACACGACATCCGCCGCGTTCATCCGGAGTCTGTCCGCGTTCCAGGAAACCGGGAATGGCGTCGTCTACACCGGGACGTGGTCAACCAATAGTCAAGCGACGCCATGGGGCACGACCAAATACAGCATCAAGCGCCGCGCTACGGCGACGCTGACGTTCACGGGCAACGCGGTCGTCTGGATCGCTCAGCGTGGACCGAAGCGCGGCGTCGCGAATGTATTCGTGGACGGCGTCAAGACGCACGTCGATCTGTACTCGTCGACCCTCGCCGAGCGGCGCGTCGTGTTCATGGCAACCAACCTGTCGGCCAGCCAGCACACGATCACGATCAAGGTCAAGGCCACTTACCACCGACCGCGCGTCGACGTCGACGGTTTCTTCGTTCTGAATTAGGGCGCGCCCGCGCCCAGCTAGTCCTTGGTCGTGGTCGAGCGGGTGTAGCTCGGCGGATCGCTCGCTGGAAAGGACTCGTCGGAGGCCTCTTCGACTTCATCCCCGCGCTCGGTCGCCTCGGGATCGATGGGGAGCGGCTGCTCGTCAGTTGGTGTCTGCTCGGATGGCTTGGACGGCTGGGGTTCATCACTCGGGTTCATCGGCGGATTGTCCACCCGGGCCTGCAATCGCACTTCAGGGGATAGAATTCGGCGCTCGTGGGCCGATAGCTCAATGGTAGAGCAGCTGACTCTTAATCAGCTGGTTGAAGGTTCGAGTCCTTCTCGGCTCACCACTCCCAGAATTCGCTGATTGGGCTCATAGCGGAAGGCGCTGCAACAGGGCCAGTAGCGGGCGGGTAGGGACGATGGGCGCCTCGACGACGGGGAGGCGCAGCCAGTTGTCGTCGCGCACGCCGGGGCGGTAGCGAGCGGCGAGCAGCCGCGCTGATATTTCCGACAGACCCATTGAGGCGACGGCCTCGGCGAGGGTCGTGCCTTCGCCGCGATAACCACGGCTCACCACGGTTCGTTCCGTATCCGTTAGGACCCCGCCCAGACGCGCCCGGCGCTCCTCGAACGGCAGGGCAAGTAGCGAGGAGCCCAGGTCGTACAGCAGGTCCGACGCCACGAACGCCGGCGTGCCCTCGCGCGTGCCCGGTTCCGCCAGGCGACGGCGCAATAGCTCTCCGTCGGGTCGCCCCTCGTCGTCGAGCACCAGCAGCGTGCCCTCGACGATCAACTGGTCGTGCGCGAAGTCGGCGCCCATTTCCGCCAGCTCGGGGAAAGCCAACGCCGGGTCGGCCAGGTGATCGACCTGGAATCGGGCCTGAAAGTCGGTGACCCAGGCCAGCGCCGACGTGCCCGGCCACCATGGTTCGAAGAACCAATCGGGATCATCGAAAGGCGCGTCGAGAGGAACGGGCAACATCGGCCGTAGCCGATCGGGGAGGGCGCGCCGGGCGCCAGTCTCAAAGCTGAGCGGCAGCTGCTCAGCCGCCGCCGGCTTGCCCTGCGTCAAGCCGCCTTGC
>JBDTVN010000017.1:0-17921 GCA_040007155.1 Chloroflexota bacterium | reverse complement strand
CCGATGCTGGCGGCAGTGATGCCTTTGCCGAGCGAGGAGGTCACGCCTCCGGTCACAAAGACATACTTCGCCATAGCTGTGCCACCTCGGGCTATCGGCTGGGCGTCACGTGAGCCACGGCACGCAAGCAGTGAAGCCGGTCAGGTCTGCTCGGGAGGTGATGTTACCTCACCCGAACTCTAGGACGGGGAGATGCGGAACACGTTGCCCAAGCTGTTATTGACAAGCCAGACGGATCCGAAACCAGTCGTCAGGCAGTCGCCGCCATCGCCAGCCCAGCGCTCGACGACGACGTTGGTTGCGTCGTCGAGGCGAATCAGCGGCGTATTGGGCACGGTCACCCAGGCGCTTCCCAGGCCGGTGGCGATACAGCCTACGTCGCGGCCCGGCGACCGGGCGTCTATCGCGATGACCGAGTGGTCCACCTGTCCGACGCGCGAAACAGTTCCGCTGTCCTGATTGAGCACCCAGACCGAATCTCGATCAGCGGCCAGGAACTGCGGATGAGAGCCGACCGGCGTTGTTGACCTGAGTGTGTTCGTCGCCGGGTCGATCTCGATCAGACTGTTGCCGGCCGGATCGGTCAGCCAGACCGAGGCAGAACCGGCAACTACCGCATCGGCGCCTGGCGGCACCTCGATGTCCGCGACGAACGTATTCGTATCCGGATTCAGGCGCCTGAGGTGTCCGTCCTGGCCACTGATCCAGATGGAGCCGAATGCGGCGGCAAGCTGCCCTTCGCCGTCACTTGCTACCGGCGTGGGAATGGTGGCGACGACCTTGCGTTTGATCGGATCTATGCGCACGAGCTCCTGATCCTGGCAGCTGGCCGTCCAAACGGACGCGAACGCGTAGATCACGCCATTACACGGTTCATTGACCGGAACGATGCCGACGACGTCGTTGCTCGTCTGATCGACCTCCTGTACCCCACCCAGTCCTCGATTGGTTACCCAGATCGAGTCCAGTCCCGCACCGATCCACTCTGGCTCACCCCCGACGGCAATGGTGGCCATGAGGCGGTCGCCCAGATCGGTCATGGATCTGCTGGCCACGAGACTCGGGCTGACACTTGACCCGGGGGTCGGCGCGGCTGGGGACGGGGTCGCGGTTGGTGATGAGTTCGGTAGCGTCGACGGCCGCGGTGAAGCTGTTGCGGTCGCGCACGCGCTGAGCAAGACCGCCAGCAGCACCGCGAGCGCAGAGTTCTTCAGGATTACTACGGATCCCAGTGGGGTGTCTCAGCTGTCGAATAATCGCCGGTCCACAGGACCGTTTCATTCGACCCGTCGGCATCTGCGATATGCAGCGCGTTGTAGCGCCATCCGGGTTCGTAATACTTCAGCACGATCTGTGTGCCATCGGGGGACCAGTCCGCTTCCCAGCGCAGGGCGCCGCCAGCACTATGCGTGACTTGTTTCGCGTCACCGCCAGCGGCCGGGACGGTCCAAACGTCGCTCGAACCGCCGGAGGGCGTTTGGTCAAAGAGGATCGTATTTCCGTCGGGCGACCAGCGCGGGTACTCGACTCCCCTCGAGTCGGGTGTAAGTCGTACGACGTCGCCACCCGCGGCATCGATCGTGAACAGGGCACCGACGTTGTCGTCGACGTTACGGACGAAGACGATGGTGTGGCCGTCGGGGGATACCGCAGGCGACGTGTCAAAGGCCGGATTTCCGACTGCCTGGGTTGGCGTCAGCTGCATGTCGCTGGAGCCGTCTGCAGAAGTGATGTGCAGACCAAAGTCCGACATCTCCGCGCAGCTGTACTCATCGTGGACAAGGCGGCCGTCGCCCAGGACAGCGGCCTTCTCTTCGCCGACGCGGAACGTGCTGGTTATCTGGGTGACTGAGCTATCTGATATGTCGGCGCGGAACAGATTTCTGTCGCCCGCCCGTTCGCTGTCGAACACGATGGTGTTCTGCGTTTCCCACGTTGGATGAGCCGTTGTCCAGTCGGCAATTGACGGAATCTCGTGCAGACCGCTCGAGTCGATATAGGCGATAGCGAACGTACCTGAGGGTCCTGCAGCGGCCTCGATCCCAATGAGAATGCGACCGGACCTGATCGATCCCGACAGCGTTCCTATCGATCGATTGCCGCTGCCCTGCGTCTGCGTGTCTTCGCACAAGGACTTCGACGCGGACGAGGCAGGGGAAGCCGATGGACTCGCCGGGAGTGGGGTCACCGATGCGCTGGGCACGGGGCTGGCAGTGTTCCCAGCGGGCGTCGCAACTGCCGAGGTAGCGCACGCGCTGACGACGAGCGTCGCAAGCACCAGTTGGGCTACGTGCCTCATCTCGCCGGCGATCGTAGCGGCTGGCCGAATTGGCGTTGCGGCCTGGCTACGGTGTGGCGGTTGCCGTGGGTAGCGGCGTCCAGCCTGGCGCGGGAATACACAGTGTGTCGCCGGGGCGGATGTCGCTGTAGTCATGGCGGCCAGGCCAGGGCAGACCGTTGAAGTCGGCGATGTCGGTCGGACTGACGCCGTACGTGTTGCCGATGCTGACCAGGAAGTCGCCCGACTGGACGGTGTATGCCTCGTAGCCGTCGCACTTGACCGCGGGGTTGGGAATGATCAGCTCGTCGCCGATGCGGATCACGTAGTTGGGCGGCACGAGCTGCGGATTGGCGGCAATGAGATCCGAGACCGAAATGCCGTACTTGTTGGCGACCAGTGTGAGGTTGTCGCCCGGCTGAACGAGATAAGTGCCGCCCGGGCTGGGGTGGACTGTGGGCTCGACAGACGGCGTCGCCGATTCGATCGGGCTGGGCGCTGGCGCGAAGGTCGGCAGTGGGCCCGTGTTTGGCGGCGGCGTGGGTGTGCCGCTCGCCACTCCACCGGGGACCGCGAGCAGGTTCGTGAACAGGCCAATACCGATGACGGTCGTCACGACGGCGACCACAAGCAGCATGTTGACTACAGCGGAAAGGCGCATGGGCTCAGATTCTAGACCTCAACATGAGTCGGGGCGGTGGCGTCGCCCGGTCCGGGCGTGACGCGACCCGGGCCCCAGACCTCAGGCCCGCAGACAAACGGCCGCGCTGGCGGCGCCTGCGTGGCCCGCCAAGCGGGCATCTCGGCCGGAGAGCGCGGGAGGCGGCCGTCATTGAACATCGCGGCCACTTGCGCGCGCACGTCAGCGAAGTCGCGCCATTCGAAGAACGGCCATCTTTCGTTCATGCAGATCCGGACGAGCGCGCCGGTGGCAAACGTGACGTCAGCGTGCGCGGCCGCGTAACGATCGCTCATGCCATCACCGACGAAGACGACCACCCGACCCGCCGCCTGGTGCAGGCGCACACGCTCACGCTTGCACGTCCCGCACACGAAGCACTGCGGGTGGCCGTACGGAAAAGACATGCCCGCGCCGGCGTCCGCGACGTTGTTGTCATTGGTCGCGCAAGGCACGTCGCCCAGGCCCGATGCGGCGAGATTTGGGCGAACGTAGAAACCAAGCCCGTCGCTTACGACTTCGACGAGTGCGCCGCGTTCCTGGACATCGCGCACGAAGGCCGGAAACGTCGCGTCCTGGGGCATCGCCGCCGCGTCCCTGCGCAGCAACTCAGCATCGTGCGGCAGGACATCCATGTCCCACTTCATCAGCTCGCGCGAGCCCACGATCCCCGCGTCGTATTCCGCGTCCTTGCGGGCGATCTCGGCCTTATCCGGGTAGTGCCGGCTTAGGAGTTCGTCGCCAATGTCGATGAGCGAGATCGTCCCGTCGTAGTCGACGAGAAAGCTGACCGGCGCCCCGCCCTGCGCCTCGGCCGGCGCAGGCAGGCCGGCCCTATTTATGTTGTCGCGCCGTCGCGTCAGCTTGCGTCCGCGTTGGCCTCATCGGCCGAATCCATCTCCAGGTCGATGGCGTCATCGTCGGCCTCCTCGGTCAGCTTCAGCCAGATGAATAGTCCGGCAAGAGCGACGAGGGGAACGACCACGACAGCCGCCAGCAGCAGCATTAGGAGCAGAACAAACAATCGGATTATTCGCGACACGGGACCTCCTGTTGTGGGCAACGGCCAGCGTAGCGCATGAGGGGTTGCAGACCGATTAACGGAGCGGCCTAACGACCGCGTTCGTGCATCCCACCAGCGATCATCGCGCCGATCTCGTCGCGCGTGAACTCGACGATCATGTGGCGCATGCCCGCGCGCGTCTGCATCAGCAGGCGCATCACGAACTGCTGTTCCTGCTCGAAGAAGAAAACGTCGCGCGGCTGCTGCTGATCGAGATAGACGCCGATCGCGCGCAACGCGGGCTCGTAGAAGGCCTGGTTGTTGGGCGGGGCGGGCGGCGCGCCGCGCGGTCGGCGACGCCCAACAGCCTCTTCCATGAAGTGCGCGATGTCATCCTCGCGCACCACCAGCGTTTCCTTTTGAAGCCGCGCGGCAGGGTCGTTCCACGGCCGCTCGTCGTCCGCGACGAGCGCAAGGCCCTGGATCATGAAGCCGTCCTCGGTCTGATTGAGCGTGATCTCGCGCATCCCGCGCTGATCGAGCAGCGCGCCGATCGAACGCAGCACTTCTTCGTAGTTCTGGCGCGGCGCCCCCTCGTAGATGCGCACCTAGCAGGGGCTCGGGCCGGACGGCTCAGGTGTGGGAGTGGACGACGGCAGAGCAGTCGGGTTGGCCGATGGCACGACACCGCCGCTGGTATACAAGCTCTTCTCACCAAACACCTGCATCGATAGTGCGGCGACGGCATCGATGCGCAGGATCTGCACCGACCGACCATTGGTCTGCTCGAGCGGCGGATGGTTTGCCCACACCGGCGGCTGGAAAACGTAGGAACCAGCCGGGTCGTCCTGCACCTTGCCTGCCAGGGCAAGCAGCTGGTCGATCTGATCGGTTGGGAAGTTTGTGTGCACCAGCGCCCCGACGGTGTCCACGATCTCAGGCAGGCGCGCGATGTTCTGTGGCGAAAGTATCGCCGAGCGGGCGGCCGACAAAAGTTGTTGCTGGCGCTTGGCCCGAGCGAAATCGCTGCTGCCGTGACGCGAGCGGGCATAGGCAAGCGCGTTCACGCCATCGAGGTGGTATTTCCCCGGCGCGAGCGAATAGCCCACGTGATCGCCCCAGTGGTAGCCCGGATCGTCGATCTGCTTGGTATTGCAGATGTCCACACCGCCCACTTCATCTATGAGCTGCGGGAAGCCGCATAGGTTGATTGACGCGTAATAGTCGATGGGGATGCCGAGCAGGTAGCCGATCTCGTAAGCGAGTGCGGGCTGGCCCGGGTCGCGAAAGTCTTCAGGATGCTGCTTGGTGTAGCCCGCGAAGGTGTTGAGCTTCCAGTAGCCGGGCATCGTGCCGCCGATGTACAGCGGGAAGCCGGTCAGGTCGCGCGGGAAGCTGAATTCGTAGAGGTCGCCCGTCGCCGCGTTGGCACTCACGACGATCATGGTGTCGGTGTTGGCGCCGGTCACCAGGCCGCCCGCGCAGCGCGTATCCAAGCCCAACAGCAGGACGTTCAGCCAGCCGTCGCCCTGGGCATCGAGCTGCGTGATATCGAACGACGGCGTCGGGCCGGGGATGATCGTGGCCGGCGGCTCCGTGGGTTCGGCAGTGTCCTCTGGCGGCACAGTTTCACCGGTTGATGGTGGTGTCGGCGTGCCGCCCACCGCAATTCCGCTGGACGGCGAGGGCGAAGGTGTCGGGCATGTCAGGGTCGGGTCGCAGTTGATGCCGAAATTGCGATCCGCGACCGATAGCTTGTAGAACCAAGAGGCGCTCGGCGGGGCGAAGGGCACGGCACTGAAGACGGCGATCAGCGTCACCAGAAGCAGCGGAACCAGCGGAGCGCGAGGCGACACATTGCGCCCGGCGCGGAAGGCGCTGACGACGGCAGCGGCCCACCAGATCGCCACCAGCGCAGCGATGACCGCGGCACTCAGCGCAACCGTGGGGTTGAGGAATTTGCCGCCAAAACGCGACACGCCTTCAGTGGCAAACAGCACGAGGAGCACGCCCACAACCACGAGGACTGGTGCGGCGAACACCATGGCGCCACGGCGGTCGCGCAGATAGGCCTGACCCAGACCCGGGAACAGGAAACTCAATGCCGCCGCTGCCACGCCCGAGCGCTGCCGCCTGCGGGACACGGGCAGTTGCAGCGAGCGCTTGTACTGATTCAATCTGGGGACAGGCCTCCTGGTTGCCATCTAACCTTATTCGCCAGTGGCGTGACGCGTGACGTGCGGGCCGCGTTCCCGTGTGACGGCTGCGCTGCGTTCCCAGCAGGCACCAGCCGATCGTACGGTGGGCAATGGTGCGCCAGTGCGGGTTGGCTGGATATGGCGCGACAGGCGAAGATGGCGGGGATGAACGCCGTGTGTTCGTCCAGCCGAAGTCGGGGCAGTGCCCTGGCTCTCGGCCTGGCCTTATCGCTCACTCTTGGCCTCGCGGCGCCGGTTGGCGCCGCGTCCGCGCCGTTTCTGCCAGACGCGCCCAATTGCCCGATTTTCCCGGCCAACAACGTTTGGAACAAGCCGGTCGATGCACTGCGGGTGAGTTCTGACTCGGCCACGCTGATCTCGAGCATCGGCCTGAACTCCTACCTCCATCCCGACTTCTCGTCGTACTCAGGCGGGGGCTACGGCATTCCCTACAACGTCGTCGGTGGTGGCCATAAGAAGGTCAAGGTGAAGTTCCAGTACGTGTCGGAATCGGACCATGGCCCCTACCCCATTCCGCGCCGACCGAAGATCGAAGGCGGTAGCGACCGCCACATGCTGATCGTCGATCGCGCCAATTGCGTGCTGTACGAGCTGTACGCGGCGCGCAAGACGTCAACCGGCTGGAAGGCCGGGTCGGGCGCCATCTGGAACATGAACTCGAACGCGCTGCGGCCACAGGGTTGGACTTCAGCTGACGCGGCCGGGCTGCCAATCCTCCCCGGCCTGGTGCGCTACGACGAAGTGGCTGCAGGCGTCATCAACCACGCCCTGCGCTTCACCGCGCCGGTCACGCGAAGCCAGTACATATACCCGGCGCGCCACTTCGCCGCGGACTCGAACAATGCGTCGCTGCCGCCGATGGGCCTGCGCGTCCGACTCAAGGCCTCGGTCGATACATCGCGCTTCGGACCGCAGGCGCGGGTCCTGCTCCAGGCACTCAAGACATACGGCATGATCCTGGCCGACAACGGTTCACCGTGGTACGTCACCGGCGCACCGAACTCCGGCTGGGATGACGACGATATGCACCAACTGCAGACGCTGCATGGGTCCGATTTCGAGGTCGTCGACACCTCGACCCTGACGAGCGGCTAGGCGCGCTTCCACACTCTTCGTGGCAGACCGGAGTTCTCGCCAAACGCAGGACTGGTCTGCACCGAATCGAAATCGCTGTGACAGCCGCGGGACCAGTCCTGTATGTGTCACAGGAATCGGCCGATTTCAGCCTCCTTCGCCGATCCCGCGCCGGACCGTTGCTGCATTTGACAAGAACCAGATCCCGTTGAGGCTGCCACCCGGGCTGCGCAGCCAGCTGCGGATCTCTCGGGCGCGAGTTGGGTAGCTTGCCAGCGCCGCGTGGTAGCGGTCGACGACGCGGCGGGCCGTGCGGTCGTTGGGGAAGATCAGGACACTGGCCACCTGGTCCGGAGGCCAGCCGAACGCTGCCTTGGCCAGTTTGACCGCGAGCCGCCGCTTCAGATCCTGTCGCCGCAGCGTCTCCTCGAGCGAACCCCATTCGCTCTTCGCTTCGCCCACGAAGACCGCCTTTTGGTCATCGCGGCCACCGAACAGGTCGATCGAGCCGCGTTCACCGAACTCGTTGAAGGTGAACTCCGTGAGCACACGAAACCCGAAGCTGGCGAGGGCGGTGGCCGCGCCGTTGACTATCTCGGCGTGGCGCTGGTCAGAGAGCCTTTCGAGAGCGGCGCCGTTCCACCAGACGGTGAGTTGCGCCTTTGCGCCCAGGGCGGCGAAGTGCTCGCGCACGAGATCGATCCTGAGCAGGCCGGAACGGCCGGCTTCGATCTCCTGCGCGACAAACCTTGACGTCGATAAGTCGCCCTGCCGCAGCCCGGCCTCTCGGCGCAGCAGGCGTGACGTCTTCGCCAGCCGATTATCGTCAAAGTTCACCGCTCGATCGTGAGCGGAGCGGCTTATCGGCCGCTTATGCGGATGCCAGTTCGAGTGCGATCTGGGCGGCGATCGAGGCGTTGTTCTCGATGAGCGCGAGGTTGGCGGTAACTGAGCGTCCTTCGGTGAGCGCCGCGACGCGGGCGAGCACGAACGGGGTCGTGGCCGGACCGTGGACGCCCGCGGCTGCTGCATCTGCTGTGGCCTGAGCGATCGCGGCTTCGGCAACGACGTTATCCAGCGCCGCAGCTTCAGGCAGCTGCGCACAGATGATCAAGCCGCTGCCAAGGCCGAGCGACCAATGGGTCTGCGCAACGTGCGCCGTTGCCGCGGCGTTTGCCACTGATCCAGCGAGGGTGCGGCCGCTCGATTGGGCGTAGAAGCCGGCCAGTTGTGTCGTGCCCCAGCCCAGCACGGGAACGCCGCGCGTCTCGAGATATTCGAGCGTCAGGTCGATGTCGAGCATCGATTTGGGACCGGCGCAGACGACCAGCACGGGCGTGCGCGCCAGCTCATCGAGATCCGCTGACACGTCCCATGTCGCCGCGCCGCCGCGGTGGACACCACCGATGCCGCCCGTCGCGAACACGCGGATGCCCGCCAGGTGGGCGGCGATCATCGTGGCGCTCACGGTCGTGCCCGCCCAGCCGCCTTCAGCCAAAGCCAGGGCCAGAGTGCCGCGCGATGCCTTGCGCGGCTTTTGGGCCGCCGCGATGTCCTCGAGTTGCGCGTCGGTCAGGCCAATAAGCAGCCGCCCGTCGTGCACGGCGACGGTGGCCGGTTCCGCGCCGCCGGCGCGCACCGCCGCCTCAGCACGCCGTGCGGCGTCAAGGTTCAACGGAGCAGCAAAGCCGTGCGTGATCAACGTCGACTCCAGGGCCACGACAGGTTTGCCCGCCGCCAAGGCTGCGGCAATAGCCGCTGAGACGCTCAACTCGTTCATAGCGCGAGCTCCTTGCGTGGTCCACGGATGAATGCCGCAGCGGCCTTGCCCCCGTCGTAAGCCGCGTGGCGCAGATCCAGCCGGCGTAGCGCATCGAGCGAACGACCGGTGGCGACGAGCGAGAACATGAAGCCCGCGTCGAACCCGTCCCCCGCGCCGGTCGTATCGGTTGCCGCCAACGGGCGCGCCGCGATGTCCATGTCCACGTCCCGCCACAGCACGCGGCAACCTGCGGCGCCGGCCTTGACAACGACGATCGGCGCGAGTTCTAACAGCGGCTTGATGTCGCTCGACCCGACAAGCGCGACCGCCTCATCACGATTTGCAAACAGCACATCAGCGCCCACGGCCGCGATTTTCGCCCGGGCCGCGTCTGGACCGTCGACGAGCAGCGGCCGGCGCGACGCGAGATCGACTGACACCAGGGTTCCAGCACGATGCGCGGCGCGCGCAGCCCGTAACGAGGTCTGCGCTAAAGCCCCCTTGAACAGCGAGTAGGCCGGCAGGTGCAGCACGTCGGCAGCAGCCAGCCAGTCGGGCTGCAGGTCCGCCCACGCCAGCGAGTCGGCCCTTCCTCGGTCCGTCAAAAACGACCGCTCGCCAGAAGTGGAAAGCAGAACGATCAGTCGGGCGGTCCGACCTCGCTTGCGGGCCAGTCGGACCGTGACTCCTTCGGCGGTCAACGCCGCGCCAAGAAGATCGGCCAATTGGTCGTCGCCCGCTGCTCCGATAAAAGTTGCGTCGCCACCCAATCGGGCGAATGTACGCGCGGAATTCGCGGCAGATCCACCGGCCCGGAAGCGAATCGATGAGGCAACATCAGTACCCACGTCCGCGCCCGAGTCGGTGCTTACGACCACGTCAAGCGTCAGGTCGCCGATCGTGAGCAGTCGCGGTTTCTCAAGTGGCACGCCAACCATGATATGAAGGCTTGACGCCGCTCGAAGTCCCAGCCGCTAGGCTAGGCAAGCCGATGACTGCCACCACAGCAGAACGCCAAGAATGGCATGAGCTCGCCCAACAGCTGAGAGTCGACTCGGTGCGCTCGTCGAGCCTCGCCGGCTCCGGCCACCCGACCTCATCAATGTCCGCCGCGGACCTGATGGCGGTCCTGATCGCCAAGCACCTGCACTATGACGTCGCCGCGCCGCACGCGGCCAACAACGACCACCTCATCTTCTCCAAGGGCCACGCGTCACCGCTTTACTACGCCATCCTGCTGGCGATCGGCGCGATCGGCGAGGAGGAATTCGAGACCTACCGACATCTGGGCAGCCGCCTGCAGGGTCACCCGACACCGGTTCTGCCGTACGTCGATGTCGCCACCGGTTCACTCGGCCAGGGGTTGCCGATCGGCGTGGGTGTTGCGATAGCGGCCAAGTCACTCGACAAGCTGCCGTATCGCGTATGGGTGCTGTGCGGCGACGGCGAGATGGCTGAAGGATCGATCTGGGAAGCCGCGGCGGAGGCGTCGTACGCCAAGCTCGACAACCTCGTCGCGATAATCGACGTCAACCGCCTGGGCCAGACCGGACCGACGCGCTATGGCTGGGACCTGGACGTGTACTCGGACCGGTTTCGAGCGTTCGGTTGGAATGCGATCGAGATCGACGGCCACGACATATCGGAGATCGAGGCGGCATACACCAAGGCCGTTGCCGCCACGGGCAAGCCGACCGTCATCGTCGCCAAGACCATCAAGGGCAAGGGCGTCAGCGCGGTCGAGAACAAGAACGGCCAGCACGGCAAACCGGTCCCCGACGAGGCCGAGGCGATCAAGGAGCTGGGCGGGCTGCGCAACATCCGGCTCAAGCCCCAGCTGCCGGAGGGCAAAGCGACCGCGCACGCGTTCAAGTCAGCTGGGCCCATGGCCCTCCCAAAATACGAGAAAGGGACGAGCGTCGCGACGCGCAAGGCGTACGGCGACGCGTTGCTGGCGATTGGTCGCGCGGACCCCAAGGTCGTCGTGCTCGACGGCGAGGTCGGCAACTCGACCTACACAGAAACCTTCGGCAAGGAGTTTCCTGAGCGTTTCTTCCAGATGTACATCGCCGAGCAGCAGCTGCTGAGCAGCGCAGTTGGCATGCAGGTCCGTGGCTGGAAACCGTTCGCGGCCACTTTCGCCGCGTTCCTGACGCGCGCCTACGACTTCGCTCGAATGGCCGCGGTCTCGCGCGCGAACATCTGCCTGTGCGGCTCGCACGCCGGCGTGTCGATTGGCGAGGACGGGCCCTCACAGATGGGCCTCGAGGATCTCGCTGCGATGCGCGCGATCTTCGGTTCGACGGTCGTCTATCCGTGCGACGCGAACCAGACCGCCAAGCTGCTCGCGGTCCTGGCCGACACGCCCGGCGTGACCTATATGCGCACGACGCGCCAGCCCACGCCGGTCATCTACGGCGCCGACGAGGACTTCGAGCTGGGCGGCAGTCGGACGTTGCGTTCATCAAAGACCGACGCGCTGACGATCGTGGCCGCCGGCATCACCGTGCCCGAAGCGGTCGCCGCGGCATCGACGCTGGCTGAGGACGGCACGGCCGCGCGGGTGATCGACCTTTACTCGGTCAAGCCACTCGACCTCGCGACGCTGCGCGCTGCGGCGAGCGAAACCGGCCACATCCTGACCGTGGAGGACCACTGGCCCGAAGGCGGCCTGGGTGAGGCGGTGTTCTCCGCGCTCGCCGAGGCGGGCTTGGGTGTCAAGGGCGAGCTACTCGCGGTACGGCACATGCCCGATTCGGCCACGCCCGAGCAGGAGCTCGCGGAGGCAGGCATCGATCGCGCCGCGATCGTGGCCGGGGCGAAACGTCTGATCGGCAAGTGAAGTGACCGTCGGGCATTCGCGGCGGCTGGCCGCAGCACACGAGTCCGCGGTCGCGCAGCTGATGAAACGCGCCGTCACCGACGACTGGGTCGGGCGCGTCTGGAACCGCGACACATCCGTCTGGACCGCGGACGAAGCCGTCGCGCAGCTGATCGCCAATCGCCTGGGCTGGCTTGATCTGCCGACGCATTTCGGTGACGAGGTCGAGGAGCTGGCGGCTTTCGCCCGCGCCGTTCGCGATGAAGGGTTCGAGGCCGCGCTCGTGTGCGGCATGGGTGGTTCGTCGCTTGCCCCGGCTGTGTTAGCGGCGTCATTCCCGGTTGGCGACGGCGGGATCAAGGTGCACATCCTTGATTCGACCGACCCGGCCGCAGTCGGCGCGGCAACCGCCGCGTCCGATCCGGCACGCACCCTTTACCTGATCAGCAGCAAGAGCGGCACGACGACAGAGACGCTCGCTTTCCTGGCGCATTTCTGGCAGGCCGAGGACGACATCCATCCCGACATCCCACAAGACGCCGCCGCCCAGCACTTTGCAGCCGTCACCGATCCTGCGCCCAGCCTGGACCACATCCCGCATCACGACCTGTTACGCGAGGTGTTCCTCAACCCTCCGGATGTTGGCGGTCGATATTCCGCGCTGTCGTATGTCGGTCTCGTGCCGGGCGCGCTGCTGGGCCTCGATCTGCGCGCCCTGCTCGACGCTGCCGCCTTGATGGCCCAAGACACGCGCAGTCCCAGCCCCGATAACCCCGGTCTATGGCTGGGCGTGACGTTGGGTGCGCTGGCCAAGGCCGGCCGCGACAAGCTGACGCTCGTCATCGAGCCCCGCGTCGCGCGCCTGGGCGCGTGGATCGAGCAGCTCGTCGCCGAGAGCACCGGCAAACACGGCGTTGGCCTGGTCCCGGTTGACGGCGAGACCCTCGGTACGCCCGACGTCTATGGCGACGATCGCATCTTCGTGCGCATCACCTCCGGCGCCGACCCGGCCTGGCAGGCTTCAACGGACGCGGCGTTGAGCGCTCTTGCCGGAGCTGGCCATCCAGTCGTGGATCTGGCGATGAGCGACGGCATCGGCGGATTGGGCGCGGAATTCTTCCGTTGGGAATTCGCGACCGCGATAGCAGGCGCGGTACTGGGCATCAATCCGTTTGATGAGCCCAACGTGACCGAGTCGAAGGACAACACCAAGCGCGTCCTGGAGCAGTACGGCCAGATGGGCAGCATCGTGCAGGCGGCGCCACTCGCGGCCGACGACTTGGCCGGCGCGCTGGGCACTCACCTGGCGCGCGCAACGAGCAATGGCTACTACGCGATCCAGGCCTACATCGCGCCTTCCGAGTCACGCGACCGCGCTCTCCGTGCAGCGGCTGACGCCCTCCGCGACGCGACGAAACGCGCCGTAACCGTCGGCTACGGGCCGCGCTTCCTGCACTCGACCGGTCAGCTGCACAAGGGTGGCGCGCCCATCGGCTGCTTCATTCAGTTGACCGCGGCGCACAGCGAGGATCTGCCGATCCCCGGCTGGAAAGAGTCATTCGGCACATTGATCGACGCCCAGTCGGCGGGCGACTACGCATCGCTCGAGGCGCACGGCCTGCCTGTCGCGCGCATCGACCTGGGCACAGACGTCGAGGCAGGCCTCGCGGCACTGACCGCCGCGATCAAAAAGGAGCAATAAGAGTGGAGCTCGCCATCGCCGGTCTGGGCCGCATGGGCGGCAACATGGCCCGCAGGTTGAACAAGGCCGGAATTCGGGTAGTGGCTTTCAATCGGTCACGCGTCAAGACCGACGAGATCATCGGCGAGGGGCTCGAGGGCGGTTTTACGCCAGAGGAAGTCGTCGGCATGCTCAAGGCCCCGAGGGTCGTCTGGCTGATGGTTCCCGCGGGCGACGCGACCGAGCAGACGATGAACGAGTTCGCCGCGGTCCTCTCTCCCGGCGATACGATCGTCGATGGCGGCAATGCCAACTTCAAGGACAGCAAGCGTCGTTACGAACTGATGCAGGCGAAGGGCATCAACTTCGTCGACGCCGGAGTGAGCGGCGGCATCTGGGGCATGGTCAACGGCTACGGGATCATGGTCGGCGGCGATGACGCCGCGGTGAAGCCGCTCGAGCCAATCTTCAAGGCGCTCGCGCCGGCCGACGGCGGCTACGTCCACTGTGGTCCGTCGGGCAGCGGCCACTACGTGAAGATGGTCCACAACGGCATCGAGTACGGCCTGATGCAGGCCTATGCCGAGGGCTTCGAGATTCTGCACAAGTCGGCCTACCCCATCGATCTCGCGGCAGTCAGCGAAGCGTGGATGCACGGCACGGTCATTCGCTCGTGGTTGCTCGAGCTGCTCGGCCGCGCCTTCGCGCAGCACGGTGAGGGCCTGGGCGACATCCGCGGTTACGTCGAGGATTCAGGTGAGGGCCGCTGGACAGTCCAGGAGGCGATCGACCTCGAGGTGCCCGCGCTGGTGATCACGACAAGCCTCATGACCCGCTTCCGCAGCCGTCAGGATGAGAGCTACGGCGCGCGCGTACTGGCCGCACTGCGCCAGCAGTTCGGCGGCCACGCGGTCAAGACCGAGTAGCGCCTTGGCCACAAAGACCGGTCGCAGCCGCTCGAAAACGGCCGTCGGCACGACCAAGGCGGAGCATCCGCCCGAGGCCGTCCACGTCATGCGCCGCCACGAACCTGAACAGCCGCTCAATCCGCTGCGCGTGGGCACCGCGCTCGAGCGCGTGCCCGAGCCGTGCGTCCTGGTTGTCTTCGGCGCGACCGGCGACCTGACCAGCCGCAAGATCCTGCCCGCGATCTACAACCTCAGACGCTCGGGGCTGCTGCCGGCTGAGACGACGGTGCTGGGTTTCTCAAGGCGGCCGCTGAGCGATGGCGACTTCCGCAAGCTGATGGCCGAGTCGTGCGCAAATTTCTCGCGCGTCAAAGTCGAGCCGGGGCTGTGGCAGGACTTCGCTGACGGCGTGTTCTACCAGCAGGGCGATTTCGCGGACAAGGCCGCGTACAAGGAGCTCGCCGACCGGCTCGAGCAGGTCGATGCAGCCCGCGGAACGAGAGCCAATCGCCTCTTCTACCTCGCGACGCCACCATCAGCGTACGCGGAGATCGTGGCCAACCTGGGCCGCGTGGGGCTCAACAAACAAGGCGAGCGCGACGGTGAGCGCGAGGGTTGGTGCCGCATTGTCATTGAGAAACCGTTCGGCCACGACCTCGCGAGCGCCATATCACTCAACGAGTCGCTGCTCAAGGTGTTCGATGAGTCGCAGATCTACCGCATCGACCATTACCTGGGCAAAGAGACGGTGCGCAACCTGATGGTGTTCAGGTTCGGCAATGGCATCTTCGAGCCGCTCTGGAACCGGCGCTACGTCGACCATGTCCAGATCACCGTGGCTGAGGACCTGGGCGTCGAAGGCCGCGGCGCGTTCTACGAGGAGGCGGGCGCCAGCCGCGACATCCTCCAGAACCATCTGCTGCAGCTGTTGACGCTGGTCGCGATGGAGCCGCCGATCGCCTTTGAGGCTGACGCCCTGCGCGACGAGAAAGTCCGCGTTCTACGAGCCGTCGACACGAAGTGGACCGACGCTCGGGTGCGTGCCCAGGTCGTCCGTGGTCAGTACACCCCGGGTTGGGTCGGTGACAAACAGGTCGTCGGCTATCGCCAAGAGGATGAGGTCGCTAAAGACTCGAAGATCGAATCGTTCGTTGCGCTCAAGCTCGAGGTGCAGAACTGGCGCTGGGCCGACGTTCCCTTCTACCTGCGCACCGGCAAGCGCCTACCCCGTCGCGCAACGGAGATCGCGATTCAGTTCAAGCTGCCACCGCTGATGTTGTTCGGCGAGAGCTCCACGCCGCCCGAGCCAAATCTGCTGGCAATGCGCATCCAGCCTGACGAAGGAATCATGCTGCGCTTCGCGGCCAAGGTGCCTGAGCTCGGACTCGACGTCCGCAGCGTGAACATGGACTTCACCTACGGCCTGTCGTTCGCGCGTGACGCGCCAGAGGCGTACGAGACGTTGCTCCTTGACGCGATGCTGGGCGACGCATCGCTGTTCACCCGCGCTGATGAGGTCGAGGCCGCGTGGGGCATCGTCACGCCGATGCACGATGTCTGGGACGAGTGGGACAAGGAGTCCGGCCCCGACAGCGAGATCTGCTTCTACGAGGCCGGTTCGTGGGGCCCCAAGGCCGCCGACGAGCTGATGGAGCACGACGGCCGACGCTGGCGCAGGCTGTAGAGGCGACGGGCGGATGACCGCAGAAACCGAGCCGGTCGAGAGGACAGATCTCCAAACGGACCCGACGAGTCGCTGGCAGGTCCGCGCGCACAGCATCAGTGAGTGCGTCGAGAAGCTGTCGGAGATATGGGCGTCGGCCGCCGTGGAGACGGAGCAGCCCGACGTGTCGCAGGATGCCCTCGAGCGGGCCAAGGGCGATCCGCGCCTCGCCAGCCGGATGGTCGAGCCATCGTCGTCGATCCGGGTGCGGATGCGCACAAGTGTGCTGACGCTCGTCGTCGTCGCGCCGCGTCCGGAGACAGCTGAGCGCGCTCTGGCCGCGATCAACCATCTGAATCAGCGCCACCCATCGCGCGCGATCGTGATTTCGCCGGGCGACTTCGACGGACCGGCCACGACCGACGCGCACATCTACGCCGAGTGCCGCCTTTCCAATCACTCAATGGCCGAGGTGTGCACCGAGCAGATCCTGGTCAAAACGGGCGGCGAGCTCGCGCAGCATCTCTCGCGCGTCGTGGCGCCGCTGCTGATCCACGACCTGCCGGTGGTGCTGTGGTGGCCCGACGATCCGCCGTTCGGTTCGCGCCAGTTCAGCGAGGTCGTCGGCGAGGCCGATCGGCTCCTCGTTGACTCAGGCACCTTCCACGAGGACGGCGGCACGCGACTCGCCGGCCTGGCAACGGTTGTTGCGGGGGGTGTGGCGGTGACCGACATCGGCTGGCTGCGGCTGTCGCTCTGGCGCGAGCTGCTCGCCGGACTGTTCGACCACCCACTGTTGACGCGCGAGCTCGATCACATCAAGAGCGTCCGCGTGGACGTCGCCCGGCCGACGGACACGTTGCGCGTCTCGCGTGCCGCGTTCTACCTGGGCTGGCTCGCCGCGCGGCTGGGCTGGGAAATAGCCCGGCCGCTGACCCAGCGCAGCGCAGACTCGGACGAATTGCACGGCGCGTTCCGCCATGGCCGGCGCGAGATCGCCGTCGAGATCCATCCTGTGCGAGCGACGCTCGACGGTGCCAAGCGCGCGGCTGGCTCGCTCGTCCGCGTCGAAATCGAGGCCGCGCGTGCAAAGTCGATCGTCCGCGCCCGCGTCACGCGCCAGGCAGATCACCTGCTCGCCACGGCCGACTGGAATGGCGCATCGGTCGCGCGTCGGGCGGGTCAGTTGGAAGCATTCGACGAGACGCCGTTTGTCGCTGAGGCGCTGGAGCGGCCCGGACTCGACCGGACCTTCGAACAGGCACTCATTCGCGCAGTGAGGTTGCTCGGCGGTGGCTGAGATCGTCGTGCTCGAGGATGGCGCGGCCGTTGCTAAGGAAGCGGCCCACAGAACCATGGCCGCGCTGGCCGCGGCGATCGACGAACGCCACGTGGCCCACATCGCGCTGACCGGCGGGTCCACGGCCGCGCCGCTCTACCGCGAGCTCGCCGCGGACGAGAACCGCTCGGCCATTGATTGGTCGCGCGTCCATCTGTGGTGGGGCGACGAACGCTTCGTGCCATCCGATCATCCCGACTCGAACGCGGGTCTGGCATACAACGAGCTGCTCGGCGCGACCGAGGATTCGCAGCCGCTATTGCCGATCGACATCGCCAACGTTCATCCCGTCCGCGTCGATGAGGCTTTGGGCGATGACGATCCGGTCGAGCTCGCGGCCCAGCGTTACGCGGAGGATCTGACGCGCAACGTGTTGCTGGCACGCGGCGGCGTGCCGCGCTTCGACGTCCTGTTGAGTGGACTCGGGCCGGACGGCCATGTCCTGTCGATCTTCCCTGGCTCTGCGGCGCTCGCACCTGACGCGCCCATCGCGC
>JBDTVN010000016.1:0-18039 GCA_040007155.1 Chloroflexota bacterium | reverse complement strand
CGATCGCATGGACCGCCGCGATGCCCTCGTGCGCGGCGACGTGCGCCAGCAGCAGACCACCGATCAGGTCGCCGATCGCATAGAGGTGTGGCTCAGCGGTGCGCATGCGCGCGTCCACCTGCACGAAGCCCTTTTCGACCTTGGCTCGCGTCGACTCGAGCCCGATGTTGTCCGAGTTGGGGGCGCGGCCGGTGGCGACGAGCATCTGCTCGGCGCGGACCTCCTTGGGCTCCTCCCCTTCTTTGCCGACCATCACGCTCACGCCGCCGTCGTCCTTCTTGACCGCGGCCGTATCGAAGCGCGCGCCGGTAATCACGTTGATGCCCCGGCGGCGGAACGTGCGCTCCAGCTCCTTGCTGATCTCCTGGTCTTCGAGCGGCGTCAAGCGCGGCAGGTACTCGAGCAGTGTCACTGCGACGCCCGCGTCCTTGTAGAAGGACGCGAACTCGACGCCCACCGCGCCCGCGCCGACAACGATGATCGACTTGGGCAGCGTGCTGCCGGTGGTCGCCTCGTCGGACGTGATGATGTGCTTGCCGTCCGGCTCGAGCCCGGGGAGCGACTTGACGCGTGACCCCGTCGCGAGGATCACGTCCGTCGCGTCTAGCGGCCGCTCGCCGTCCGGCTTGCCGTCCGCATCGAGGGTCTTCACATTGACTCTCTTGCCGCCGTTGAGCGTGCCCCGGCCACGGATGACTTCGACCTTGTTCTTCTTGGCGAGCGCGTCGAGGCCCTTGGCCAGCCGATCAACTACCGCCTGGCGGCGCTTGGCAGCGACCGCGTAGTCGAACGCGACGTTCTCGACCGTGATGCCGAAGTCGGCGGCGCCGTTCTGAATCCGCTCGTACAGCTCGGCCGCTTCGAGCATCGCCTTGGTCGGGATGCAGCCCCAGTGGAGGCACGTGCCGCCGAGCTTGGGCTGCTGATCGATGAGGGCCACCTTGAGCCCGAGCTGGCCGGCCCGGAAAGCGGCCGAATAGCCGCCGGTGCCGCCGCCGAGGATGATCAGGTCGAACGAGTTGGAAGAGCCGACAGCCATGGTCAGGCCGTCCGATTGACGCTGGGAATCATTGTTTTCGATGGTATCAGCGCTAAGTACACTGCCCAGCCAGATGGGGTTCTCGCTGCTCGACGTTGTCTTCATCGCCGTTGGCTACCTGTCCGGGTCGCTGCCGATGGGCGTGCTCGTTGCGCGCCTCACGGGCGCGCGCGACCCGCGCACAGTAGGTAGCGGCCGCACCGGCGGCACCAATGCGCTGCGCGCAATGGGTGCCCGGCGCGCCGTCCTCGTGGCGACGCTCGACATCTTGAAAGGCTTCGTCCCGGTGCTTCTTGCCGCGTTCTTCGGAAGCTCTCCGCTGGGAGTGGCGCTGACCGGTGCGGCGTGTGTCGTCGGGGCAGCGCGCTCGATCTTCCTGCACTTCCACGGCGGCCGTGGGGTAGCGACGGGCATCGGCGCCACGCTGTTCATGGCGCCACTCGCCATCCCGCTCGGTCTCCCGTTCTTCATCATCCCGATCTGGCTGACGCGGCTCGTTTCGCTCGGCTCGCTCATCGGCACGGTCGCGGGGGCGGCGATCATCGGGCTCTTCGTGGTGCTGGGCTGGAACCCGTGGCCGTACTTCCTCTTCGCCGTACTGGGAACGGCCGTCGTGTGGTTCGCGCACTACGACAACATCCAGCGCCTGTTGCGCGGTGAGGAACGCCGCTTCGACCCAACCGTCCGCGACGACGGCTAGTCCGCGGCTCGTCGCTAAGCGACACCAGCCTCCTTGACGCGGCAACTATCCACCGATCCGACTAACTATCCGCTCTATTTGACTTGGGGGCAGCCGGATTGACTTGGGGGTTACCCGGGACGACTTGGGGGTTACCCGGGACGAGTTGGGGATCATCTGGTTTAGGCGAAGTTATGTCTCTCCCGCCTGACCGAGCAGGAACTCGATGTAGCCGGCCGGTTCGTCCATTGGTGGCACGGGCCTGATCGGCTGCCAGCCACATTCGTGATCATGAGGGCAGGCGCCTAACGGAAACAATCTGCCTAGAACGAGGCACATATCCACGAACCGTTCCAGGCCCATCGCTGGCGCGCGTGCCCGCTCGGTTCTCGAAACCATGCTCTGGCTGACGCCGGCTTTCCCGGCAAGCTGTGCCTGCGACAGCCCGGCGTAGGCTCGGCTTCTTCGGAAGTAGCGTCCGACATGAACCAGTGGTGATCCGACATCCAGCTTCCGTCGCCCGGTATCTGGATCGACCGATCCGGCGGGCAGGATCAACTCAAACGGTTGGACGACCTTGACGGCATCGACCTCGTCGCGACGACGCTCCATCTCGATCGACCGCGCCATTCGGAGTGCGCCCTGTCTGGCCCAATGCGCAATGTCGGGTTTCACGCGACCAGTTAAGCAAGGGCGACTTAACGACGCATTACTAGTCGGTTCCGCAGACGGGCGGCCGCTAGTCAAACAACGCGGATAGTTAGTCGGATCGGTGGATGACCATGACGGGACGGGAGCCGCACAGGCAGTTTGGGGGCTAGCGCGGGCGGCGCGGCCAGAGAGCGCGGGCAAGAATCAGGATTGTTACGACGATTAGCCCGACGATGACTACCGGCGCCAGGCCGATTGCGTCGTCAAGAACGGGGATTAACCCGGTCAGCCAGGCGACGATGAGGACGCCCGCTACAACCAGCGCCGCAGCGACTATGACGTCGCGATCGCGGACGCGCGGCGTGGGCCGCGGATCAGTCATGGTCGGCCTCGATCGGGATGCCGATCGGCGCCACCAGAACCCGGCCGGCGAGTACGCGTCCGGTGCGCGTCTGCAGCCCTTGCTTGGGTCGGTGGAAGGTCACTGTCAAGTCGGCCCGAACGTTGGGCTCCGACGGTTCGCCCGAAGAGAGATCGAGCGCCGTGGGCGTGTCGATGGCCAGGATCGGGACGCCAGCCGTCCGAGCGTCGATGCACAGGTCGACCGCCTGGGCGATGGGCTCGCGCAGGGCGCCGCGAACACCCGTACCGAGCAGCCCGTCGATGACGAGTGCCGCGCGTTCGATCCCGTTCAAGAGGATGGCCACATCACGACTGCTGGCCGCGTGCATTCGCTGGACCGATGCGAGACCGTCGAGGCGTGCCCAATTGGCCGCGGCGTCGGGCGTGCCCGGACGTGACGCGCTGGTGACGAGGACGACATAGCAGCGGACGTTGGCCGCGGCCAGGTGTCGTGCGGCAACGAACGCGTCGCCGCCGTTATTGCCCGGGCCGGCGAGGATCAACACCTGTCCTGCCGAGGGTCGATCGGTCGAGTTGAGTAGCGCCCGCGCGGCCGCGGCGACCGCCGCCCCAGCCTGCTCCATCAATTCGCGCCCGGAAACGCCCATGCGCTGCGCGCGGCGGTCGGCGCCCTTCATCTGCTCCGCGGTCATTGGCCGCCGCGCCGCGTAGGTCGCCCAATGTGTAGCCAGCGAATCGAGCGTCAGGCCAGGGTCGGCCACGTACGCATCGGCAACCGGCAGCAACTCGGCGACGGATAGAAACGGCATGACGGCCCCATCGTCTCACGGCCAGAAGTACGGTGCCGTTGCGCACCGGTCGCCTGTTGATGAACTGCTGCGCACACCGCAAACTGAACGGGTACATGGATTTCAATTCGCTTTGGCAGAACCCGGAAATCACCGCGTTCGTTAGGATCGTCCTCGCCGGGGTTATAGCTGGACTGATCGGTCTCGAGCGTGAGCTTGCCGGCAAAGCCGCGGGCATTCGTACGTACGGCCTGGTCGGAGTCGGCGCGGCAATGTTCACTGTCAGCGCGATCTACGGCTTCGGGTCGCTCGACTACGCGTCGCGCATCGTCGGCAGCGTCATCACCGGTATCGGCTTCCTGGGCGCCGGGGCGATCTTGCACACGAAGATGCACATCACCGGATTGACGACTGCTGCCGGACTCTGGGTCGCGGCCGGCGTGGGCATGGCGATCGGCAGCGGGTTGTATCTGATCGGCATCGGCGCGGGCGTCCTGCTGTTTGTGCTGCTCCAGTTCGCGAGCCCCGAGGAAACAATTCGAATGCGTCGGCGCAGGGCTGGCAAGTTGGACGCAGCCGAGCTGGACGAGCTGGAAGAGGAAGAGCTCGAAGAGCGGATTAGGCGGACGCCGCGCATGTACAGCGCGCCCCAGGCGCAGCCGCCGGCTGCCCAGTGGCCCGCCCAGGCTCCGCCGCCCGCTGGCTATGGGCCGTGGTCGACCGGATCGCAGCAGAAGCCGCCAGCGATTAACGGCCGGGGTTAGCCCGCCTTTTTTTGGCCAGTCGGGCCCTTCCCGATTAGTCGGCCCTTGATCGTCCGCCCAGTCGGACCAGGTACAGGCCACCGACCACGCAGCCCAGGGCAAATACGGCTAGCCAGCCGCAGATCGCATAGACCGCGATTCGAATGGCATCGAGGCTGGCGGTCGAGATCTCGACGTCGGGGCTTTCGCGCACGAGCGTCGTCAGCTGGCCGAGTGACAGCGCCAGCTTGGCGAGGTCGGTGCTGGTAATGCTGACTGACGCCCGGTTGTCGTTGAGCGACGTCCCGATGGTCGTCAGCTCGGTCGCAAGCTCAGTGATCTGCTGGCCACTGTTGTCAAAGCCCGCGGCGAGTCCGGCCAGCGGCTGCGCTCCAAAAATGGAGATCTGCATCGAGTCGCGCAGGCCGAACATGCTTGTCGCGAGGCTCGTGGCAATGTTTGAAGCGCGATCGGTCGCGGCCTTGGCATCGCCGAGTGACGTGTCCACGCCGCCGACGCCCAGGCTCATATCCTCGAGGGTGGTCCGCGCCTGACCCATGGTGGCGACGAGTGCGACGCGTTCCTGGTCGAGCGACACGGAAAGCGTGTGGGCACGTTCAAGCGGCCGATTTATCGCGACCGCGACCATGACGAACAGGCCGAGGCCGATCAGCCCGTAGATCGTCAGTAAGAGTCCCAGCACGCGCAGCCGCGGATGGCGGCGACGCGGATCGTCGGGCGTCGTGTCAGGCACTGCGCATGGTCCGTCGCAAAAGCACGACTGTCAGGATAAGGAAGATGGCGGCAAGCGCGCCGAGCACGCCGAACTGCCACCACGATGTCGTGTCGCCGCGCAACATCAGGTCCTGCAGCAGCTTGATGCCGTGCGTCACGGGCAATGTGTATGCGCCGTATTGGACGCCCTCGCGAAACTCGTGCACGGGCAGGACGAAACCGGAGAAGAACACCGACGCGAGCAGAAGCAAAAGGCAAAGCTGGACGGCCTGCCGCTCAGAGCCCGACACGACCGAGATGATGAGCCCGATGCCCAGGCTGGCGGCGATGAGCAAGGCGATCACGAGCGCTATCAGCCAGATGTTGCCGAGCAAGGGCACGCCCAGGCCGAAGACGAGCAGCGCGACGCTGATCGTGGCGATGATCGCGCTGACGATGCCCAGGCCGACGTATTTGCCGAGCACGAGCTCGACCGAATTGACGGGCGAAACCTTGAACAGCTCCAGCGCGCCCGACATGCGCTCGCGCACGAACGACAGCGCGGTCAGGGTCACCGCCATGTGCTGGAGCATCAGGGCCAGCGCCGCTGGCGCGGCGTAGCGGACTACGCCCGGTTGAGTCGGCGAGAGGTTGGTGATGCTCACTGTCGTGGGCGCGGCAACCACGTCAGGCGGCACGTGGAACTGCGTCGACTCATCGCCGACGATGTACGACTGGCCCTCCGTCACGGCCGCGCGAATGATCTGTTGATTGATCTCCTGATCGAGGACGCCGGCGAGAAAATCAGCGTAGCCCGCCTCGAGCGGATCGACAGAGTTGTATTCGACCGAAATCTGCGCCTGTTGGCCGTTGCGGAATTGCTGAGCGGCATTCGCCGGCGCGGCAATGACGAGGTCAAGCTGCTGCGCCAGTAGCTCGGCGTGAGCCTGGTCGGGCGTCTCATCGACCCGGATGATGTTCAGCGCCGGTCCGCCGAGGCCCTGATAGAACGCTGGATCCTGGGGTAGCGACAGGCCCGGGGGAATGACGACAACCGTGTCAAGCGCCCGGCGTACGCCGGTGTAGCCCAGGCCGAAAATGGCCATGATCAGGAACGGGCCCAATACGAGGCTGAGGAAGACTCCCGGCCGACGACGGACCTGGATCAGCTCCTTGCGGACCTGGGCATAGATCCGACCGAAGGAGCGGAACGGGCCGGTCAAGAAGCTGGTCATTGGGGCGCGGCCTGCTCGGCCTGGGCGCGCGCCTCTTCATCACCGGTCACCAGCGCCGAGAAAACTTCATCAAAGGTTGGGCGGTACTCGCGGCTGTATTCGACGCTCCCGCCGGCCTCCGTGATTGCCGCGCTGATCTTTGGCGTCGCCAGGCCGGCGTCCTGGGCATAGATCAGCATCTGCGTCGGACCGGTCTGGCGGACGTGGTTCACGCCTTCGATGGCGGATAGTGCGCGAACGTCGAACGGCCCGCTCGTGGCGACTTCGATGACCTCGCCTCCGAGCGCCATGCGCCGCAGATCCGCTGGCGTGGCATAGGCGATGAGCCGGCCACCGGAGATCAGCGCGACCGCATCGCAGTACTCAGCCTCAGACACGTATTGCGTCGTGACCAGGACCGTCGCGCCGGCGCGGCGCTGATGGTCGAGCTCCTGCCAGATGCGCGTCCGCAGGAGCGGATCGATGCCCGCCGTCGGCTCGTCAAGGATGAGCAGCTGCGGCTGATGAACAAGGGCGCACGCGAGTTCCAGGCGGCGCTGCATTCCGCCCGACATCTCCTCCGCCCGGCGGTCGCGCGCTTCGGTCAGGTCGACCAGCTCGAGCACCTCGGCGATGCGCTTGCCGCGCCGGAAGAACGGCACCCCGAAGAGCGCCGCCATGAGATTGATGTTCTCGCGCGCGGTCAGCTCCGGGTACAGAACGAACGATTGGGGCATATAGCCGATGCGCTCGCGCGTCGCGCGTCGGAAGTGGCGCGGGTCCTCGCCCAGAACCTGGACGGTTCCGCGATCGGCCTTGAGCGCGCCAAGGATCAGCCGGATCGTCGTCGTCTTGCCGGCGCCGCTCGGGCCAATGACGCCGAGCAGGCTGCCCTGCGGCGCGACGAGCGACACATCCTCCACGGCCACGACCTTTCCGAAGCTACGCGCGACATGGTCGAGGACGATGGCCGGCGGACCGGACCGCACGGGCGCCTGGGAGGCACGCGGCAGCGCGGTGGCAGGACCGGTCGGACTCGGCGGCGTCCCCCCGGACACAATGATTGGAGTTTCCAAGACGGGCCTCGCTGGTACGGCGAGTGGAAATGACGCCGGCCCAAGCATCTCACGGCGATTTTCGAACTGGCGTCGGACCAACAGCATCGGGCCGACGACGCTTTCAGTACGACATCGCAGCGAGCTGATGGCGCTGCAACTCCATCGAAACGCGCCAGTGCCGCGCGGCGCACAGCGCCCGCACAGGTGCCGCGCCGCATCACACGGCGCTGGATCGTCCACAATCGAGCAAGGTGTATAGAGGTCAACCGTCGCGGCAGCGGCCGCGCAACCAACACAACGGCAGTGGCCGCCGCCGGAACGGTCGCGGCAATGCCAACGTGCGCCGCATCGCGCTGTCCCGGGTGCGCGAACGTCCCAAGCCGCGCAGTCGCGTCGGGCTGTTCGTCGCCGCAGGCGTGTTCGGCTTCTTCGGGTTCATCGGCTTGATCGGCCTGGGCATCGCGCTGGGCACTTCGACCGCGCTCGGGTTCCTCAACCAGGCGGAAGCCGAGTTACCGCCGGTCTCAAATTTCGAGCAGCTCGACTTCGCCCAGCCGTCGGTCATCTACGACCGCACCGGGACCGTCGAATTGGCGCGGTTCCAGATCGAGCGCCGGCGCGTCGTCGCCTTCGACGACATTCCCAAGGTGCTGCTCGACGCAACGATCGCCGTCGAGGACCGCTCTTTCTGGGACAACGAGGGCTATGACCCAAACGCCATCATCTCCGCGGCCCTAGAGAGCCTGAGCGGCGGCCGCGAGCGCGGCGCATCAACGATCACCCAGCAACTCGTCCGTCAGCGATTGTTGGATCCCGACCTTGTCAATGACCCGTCGCGCGTGCTGGAGCGCAAGCTCAAGGAGATCCTCGAGGCCAAGAACCTCACGCTCGCCTATCCAGGTGACGCGGGCAAGGAACGCATCCTGACCGCGTACCTGAACCAGATCTATTACGGCCACGCCGCGTACGGAATTGCGGCCGCCGCCGAGGTCTATTTCGGGGTCACCGACCTGAAGCTCCTGACACCGGCCCAAGCCGCCCTGCTTGCAGGCCTGCCCCAGTCGCCAGACACGTATGACCTGTACAAGTACGCCGAGACCGATTCGACCGGGCAACTCATCGTGCCCATCGTCCCGACTGCGTTGCACCCGAACATCGCGCCCGGTGTCGAGCGACGCAACTTCATCCTCAACGCGCTCGAGCAGGGCCACGGTCACTTCATCCGCCTGACGCCGGAGCAACTGGACCAGGCCCTCGCAGAGCCCATCGTGCTGATTCCGCCGCAGCCGTTCCAGTTCAAGTCGCCGCAGTTCGTCTTCTACATGAAGCGCCAACTCGACGCGCTGCTGGCCGACCTCGCGCCAGTGGAACGCGGCGGCTACAAGGTGATCACGACGCTCGATCTGTCGGCCCAGGGACTTGCCGAGAAATATGTTGCCGCGGGCACGATCGTGCCCAACCTGCCGACCGACCAGATGGAACAGCAGATCGCTGAACAGGACCTCGGCGAAGATCGAAAGTGGATCGAGGCGCTGCACAACACCGACATCCACAATGGCTCGCTCGTTGCCATGGACGCGCGCACCGGCCAGGTCCTGGCGTACGTCGGCAGCGCCGGCTATTACCGCGACGATCTGGCTTCTCCGCAGTTCGATCCCAAGTACGACGTCGCCGGGACCGCATACAGGCAGCCGGGATCGGCGTGGAAGCCGATCGTCTACGCGGCCGGTTTCGACGAGGGGCTCGTCACCCCCGGGACGCTGCTGCTGGATGTCATTACCGAGTTCAGCCGGGGCTGGTTTCCGCACGATGCCGACCGGCGCGAACGCGGCCCGGTGCTGATGCGCGACGCGCTCACATACTCATTGAACATCCCCGCGATTCGCGCCCTGGATCGAATCGGCGTGGACGCTGTGTCGAGCCTCGCCACGAACATGGGCATCAGCTTTGCGCGCGGCGACAGGCAACTCTTCCAGGCTGGCCTGGCTGGCGCAATCGGCACGGTCGAGGTCAACCAGGTCGAGCTGACGTCGGGCTATGGGGCGCTCGCCAATGGCGGCGTCCAGCTGCCCATCCAGACGATCCTCTCGATCACCGACGCGCATGGCAATCCCGTGCCGGTCACGCCTGAGACGCCGCACCAGGTGGTTACCCAGCAGGCCGCGTGGCTGATGAGCGACATCCTCAAGGATTCGACCGACCCGACCGTCAACAGCGTGTTCGGTCCGCGGCTCCAGATCGTCAATGCGCCTGTTGACCCGCTGGTGCCGGGGAGCGGCCGCCGACCGGCCGCGGCCAAGACGGGTACCGCGAACGACCTGCGTGACCTGCTCGCCTTCGGCTATCTCGCGCCCCCGGCCGATCCGACCGCGCCGCACATCGTCGCTTCGGTGTGGACGGGCAACAGCGACCACTCAGCGCCGAACGCAGAAGACTTCTCGATCGTCGCCGCGGACGGGCCGGGGCGCATCTGGTCGGCCTTCCTGCGCGAGCTGTCACGCACTTGGCCGGTGGCCAATTTCCCGGCACCGCCCGTGGGCGTCGTCAACGCCACGATCGATGCCTGGTCGGGTGGTGCGCCTGGTCCGTGGACGCGTGACACACGCACCGAATGGTTCATCGACGGCACGCAGCCGGGTGGCGCCCGGCAGGTCGACCAGCCAGGCATCCTCTACACCCAGCTGTGCAACCGCTGGTTCGTCGACATCACCAAGGTTGAGCCGTCCGAGCCACCGCGCTGGCAGGAGGCGGATGCTGGCTGGATGGCCCGCGCGCGGCTGGGCCCCGGACATCGGGGCGAGGACGGCGGCGTCACTGCGCACCTCTTTGGCCGCACGGATTGGGGCGGCTTCATCGCGCCGACCGACTGTTCGCAGGCGCCGCAACCAACACCCCAACCGACGCCTAACCACACACCCGGACCTGGACCGACACCGACTTCTGGCGGACCCGGGCCCACCCCCGGGCCCACCCCCGGGCCCACGCCCGAAGCGACGCCCGAGCCCACGCCCGAACCGACCGCCGCTCCTGAACCCACGCCCGCGCCTTCGTGACGCTTGCAACAGGGCTGATAGGCACTGTCCTGTCGCGCCGGCATGTTGGTGAGCGGCGCTAGCCGACCATTGATGTCCACCTAGATGGGGAGGCAATGTTGATGGCAGGAACGACTACCAAATCGAGCTCGACAACGACGCAAAGCAGCGCAGGCGGCAACGACAGCACGTCGCGCGAGCCACTGAGCGCGGTGATGAGCACGGCCCATGACGCAGCCGATATTGCGCGTCAGACAGCAGCGCAGGCTGCGGCGCGTCTACCCGATGCGGTCGCGGCGACGCAGGTCTATGCGCGTGACACCCAGAAGCAGCTCAACGGGCTCGACGATCAGACATTGATCGCGGGCACGACGTTCTCGCTGGGTCTGGGCATCGGCCTCTTCCTGAGTGGCGCGCACCGACTCCTGGTGACTGCGGCACTCGTGCCGGCGGGCGCGCTGGCCATGACCCTGCTGGGTCGCGAGCGGAGCGCATCAGGCAAGAAATAGCCCCACAGCTAACTTAAATAGCGCAAAACAACAACGAGCCCCGCTGGTGCGGGGCTCGTCGGTTATCCCGGAGTTGGGTGGCTGTGGGGACCTAAGCGGATACCGTTGCCGCGGGTGTCCCGGTCGTGCTCGAACCACCGGTCGAACCCGTGGCTGTTCCGCCGCCGTGGCTGGTACTCGAGTCGCCGAGGTTGCCCTCTGTGTCGAGCACATAGCCGATGCCCTGGAAGGTCTTGATCGGGCCAGCCTCGCCCGGCGCGGCGCCGAGCTTGCGCCGCACGCGCGAGATCCAGACGCGCAGGTACTGCAGGTCGTCGCGGTACTCAGGCCCCCAGACCTTCGTCAGGAGCTCTGTATGAAGCACGACCTTGCCGGCATGCGCGGCGAGATGCTGCAGCAGGAGCCACTCGGTGCGGCTCAGGGAAACGAGCTCGCCGCCCTTGCGTAGCAGGCGGCGCTCGAGATCGATCTCGATATCGTCAAACGCGACGATGCCGGCGCCCGGCGCCACACCGCTGGCGCGGCGCAGCACGGCGCGTACCCGCGCGGCCAGCTCATCCGGATGGAACGGTTTGGCGACGTAATCGTCGGCGCCCAGGTCGAGGCCCTTGGCCTTGTCGCTGGTCGAGCCCTTGGCAGTCAGCAGGATGACCGGCACTGGCCGCCACTCGCGCAGCTGGCGCATGACTTCGATGCCGTCGAGGTCGGGCATGACAATGTCCAGGAGGACGATGTCGGGTCGGATTTCCTCGGCTTTCTTGAGTGCTTCCTCGCCACTGCTTGCGGTGACGACGCGGAAGCCCTCATCGTGCAGAGTCAGAGCCACGAGCTTCGTGATGCGCGGCTCGTCGTCGGCCACTAGCACCAATGGTTGGCTGTTCACGGCACCTCCTTGGGGTCACTTCCAGCGTACTTCCAGAGCGCAAGGAATCCGGGTCCCGTGGTCTATCGAACACGTTACAAATTGAAATGGTTATTGCATTTTCTGGACTGTCGCCGCACGGTAGTTGGCCTCTAGGCTCGCCCCGATGAGGGCAGAGGCATACCTGTGGTTCGTGCGCGGCGTGGGCATCGCCTTTGGCGTCGCCCTTATGGTCGCGCTGCTCTATGTCGTGGTTCTCAGCGCCCAAGTGCTCGTGCTGGTCTTCCTCGCGCTGCTGCTCGCATCAGGTGTCGAACCGCTCATCGAACGAGTGCGGACGCACAGCCCGCTTGGCCGCGGCGCGACGCTGCTGCTCGTGTATGCGGCAATCTTCACGCTCGTCGGGGTCACGGCCCTGCTGATCGTGCCCGGTGCCGTCACCCAGTTCGGTGACCTTGGGACACGCATCACGCCGCTGCTCGACAGCGCTCGTGAATGGGCGCGCACCGTACAGCCGCGCACGCTGTCGATCAGCCTGGTTGGCCTGGTCAACACGCTTCAGCGACTACTCGCCCCAACTGGCGCCAGCGCGCCGGGCACCGACGAGCTCATTGCCCTTGGTCTGACGTTCGCGGAGATAGTGATCAGCACGATCGCGGTCCTGACGATGTGTTACTTCTGGCTGACCGAACGTGCCCGACTCCAGCGCTTCTTCCTAGCGCTCTTGCCCGCCGACAGGCGTGGCGGCGCGCGCGAGGCGTGGAATGAGATGGAGCTCCAGCTCGGTGGTTGGGTGCGCGGCCAGCTGATCCTGATGGGTAGCGTCGGTGCGGCGACGACCGTCGCCTACGTCCTGATCGGCCTCGATGGCGCGTTGGTGCTGGGTCTCATCGCGGCACTGGCCGAGGCGATCCCGCTTGTTGGCCCAGCGCTGGGCGCGGTCCCAGCATTGATCGTGGCCGCCCTCACCGGGCGGATCGAGGTCGTGATCCTTGTTGCCGTCGTCTACGTCGTGATCCAGATCGTCGAGGGCAATGTCCTGGTGCCGCTGGTGATGCGCAATACGATCGGGATTCCGCCGTTACTCGTCGTGATCAGCATCCTGGCCGGCGCGGCTATTGCTGGCGTCGCCGGGGCGCTGTTGTCCGTGCCGCTCGCGGCCGCGCTGCTCGTCGTTGTTGAGCGTCTCCAGGCACGAGATGAACCTGTGCCAATCGCACCTTCGCAGCCCGCCACGGGCGAGACGATCGACCCTGAGCTCAGCTGACGACGCCAGGTCCAACCTGAGAGAGGTCTGATAGGCCAGGCGCGTGGGGGCGGGCTCGTGTCTGTAGGCGGATTTGGCCCACGCTTGGGCAATGGACAAGAACCCTGATAACGAGCGCGATACCCACGACGGCCAGATCGACTCTGACGACCTCCGGCGCCTGGGCGAAGAAGGCGGCCCCGTCGGCCTGCGCACCGGTCGTAACCCAGCCAACCTGGGCGACGAGGTACCCGAGCAATCGGACCTGACAACGCCCGAGCTGGTACCAAGCCCGGCAGAGATGTGACGATGCCCGATCAGGCCGTTATCGATCGCAACGAGGGCTCGTACGGCAGTCCCGGGGGGAGCGCCACACGCGAGCCGCGGACGATGATGGCACCGTTGATGCAGTTTTCGTTGGAGCTCGAGGCGGATTCGCTGCGGCTCGAGCCCGAGTACCGGGACGGCGATCGGAACTCGCGCACGCTCGCCAAGGAAACGGACCTGCGCGTTCTGCTCACGGTGCTCCGCCAGGGTGCCGCGCTCGACGAACAGCACGGTGAGGAGCGGGCGACGGTACAGGTCATCGACGGCACCGCGACTATCGAGGTTGATGGCGCCGAGGCACACCTTCAGCCGGTCGAGGTAGCCGTCGTGGATCGCGGACAAGCGTGGGTCCTGCGCGCGGACAGCGACTGTGCCGTGCTACTGACGATCGCATACCCGGTCGACAAGGCGGGCGTCTAGGCAGTCAGGGCCAGTTGTCGGACATCTACGAATCCGGGTAGTCGTATTCAGGCGGCGCCGCGATGCTGGCGCACGAGTCCCGAGCAGTTCCGGTCAACCAGCAATCGGGCTGCTGCCTGACACAGGTTTGCTGACTAACACTGCAGGGATTCGTATCTGACAGGAAGCGCCAATAACCTGAGCGGTGCGATGTCGCTCGACAAGTACAACCGCAAACGCGACTTTCGGAAGACGCCCGAGCCGGCTGGAGTTCTCGGCAGGCCACCCAATGGGTCGCGCCGGTACGTCGTCCAGCGTCACCGCGCGACGCGGCTGCACTACGACTTCCGCCTCGAGATCGATGGCGTGCTCATGTCGTGGGCGGTGCCGCGTGGCCCGTCGCTCAACCCGGGTGATAGGCGCATGGCGGTCCACGTCGAGGACCATCCCGTCAGCTACTTTGACTTCGAGGGCGTGATCCCCAAGGGCGAGTACGGCGGCGGCGACGTGATCATCTGGGATTGGGGCACTTTCACCCCCGAGGAGACCGACGATCCAGCCCAGGCGGTCTCGAACGGCGAGCTGAAATTCGAGCTCAACGGCGAGAAGCTCCATGGCCGCTTCACGATCGTTCGGACGCGCGGCTACAACAAGGGTCAGGACGACTGGCTGCTCATCCATAAGAAGGACGCGTTCGCCGATCCGAACTGGGACGTCGACGCTCTTCCGCGATCGGTCAAGACCGGGCGCACGAACGACGAGGTGAAGGAGGGCCGCGACGCGGTCTGGGATTCGCGCGCGCCCGCCACTGAAGCTGCGATCGATCTTGCGGCTGCGCGCAGCGCAACCCTGCCCGACTTCATCGAGCCGATGAAGGCGACGCTGACCGGCGCGCCCTTCGACGATCCCGACTGGCTGTTCGAACTGAAGCTCGATGGCTACCGGGTCGAGGCCGTCGTGGATAACGGCAAGGTGCGCCTGTGGACGCGCAACAAACAGGATGCCGCGCGCTACTTCCCCGACCTCGCGGGCGCGAAGCCAACGTGGATCAATGCTCAGACGGCGATCGTCGATGGCGAGGTGGTCGCGCTCGATCGCACTGGGCGGCCGCAGTTCGGTCTTCTGCAGGATCGAGCCGGAATGGGACGGTTCGGGCCACGACCGGTGCCACCGGCCAAGTCGTCGCGCACAGGAAAATCAGCCGCAACCAAGGAGCCAGACGACGGCTTCGTCGCGCCGGTCGTCTACTACGTCTTCGACATCATCTATCACGACGGGAAGTCCCTGATTGATGTGCCGCTCGAACAGCGCAAACGCCTCTTGCGCAGCGTCCTGCGCGATCACGACTCGGTCCGCTACGGCACTCATTTCGATGACGGGCCGACGTTCTACGAGACCGTCAAGGAGCAGGGACTCGAAGGCATGATCGCCAAGCTGCGCAACAGCTCTTATGAGCCGGGCAAGCGCAGCAAGGCGTGGCTCAAGATCAAGATCCGGCGCGAACAGGAAGTGGTCGTCATCGGCTACGAACCGGGCAAGGGCGCACGCGCGGCACTCGGCTCGCTCATCCTCGCGGTCCGCGACGGCAAGGAGTGGAGCTACGTCGGCGAGGTCGGCAGCGGTCTCGACAACAAGACCATCGGCCAGCTCAAGAAGGAACTCGACGACCACAAGGTCGACGCACCCGTCGCGCCCAACGCGCCGCGCATCCGCGGCGCCCGCTGGTCGGAGCCGCGCGTGGTCGTCCGCGTCGAATTCAGCGAATGGACCGATGACGGGCTGCTGCGCCAGTCGGCCTACAAGGGCCTCGAGATCGGCAAGAAGCCGATCGATGTCGTACGCGAGGTAGAAGTCGCAGCCAAGAAGGCACCGACTCGACGCAAGGCTCCAGCCAAGCCGTCAGCTCTGAAGGCAGCGCTCGCCCAAAAGCCGCAGGCGGCTACGAAACAGGAAATGAAGGCGCTCGAGGCTATGACCAAGGACGGCCCGTGGGAGGTCGGCGGCGAATCGGTCAGCCTGACCAACCTCGACAAGGTGCTGTTCCCGGACGTCGGCTACACCAAGCGCGATCTCATCCGTTACTACGTGACGATCGCGCCGACGCTGCTGCCATACCTCAAGGATCGGCCGCTCAACCTGTCGCGCTGGCCGGACGGGGTCACCGGCCACACCTTCTGGCAGAAGCAGATTCCCAAGTGGGCGCCGGCGTGGATCAGTCGGTGGGACTATCCCGAGGCCGGCTCGTCGGAGTCGCACACCTATCTCGTGGCGGACCAGGTTGCGACGATGGCCTGGCTCGCCAACCACGCGACGATCGACCTGCACCCGTGGACATCGCGCGCTGCGACATATTGGTCGCCCACGTACGCGCTGATCGACATCGACCCCGGCGAGAAAACGACGTTCGCCGACGTCGTCACGCTGGCGCGGCTCTATCGGACGGCGCTCGACCACCTTGGATTAGTCGGCCTGCCCAAAACAACCGGCAAGCGCGGCATCCAGATCTGGGTCCCAATCCGGCCGGGCTACTCGTACCGCGAGACAAGCGACTGGGTCGAGGCGCTGTCTCGAGCGGTTGGCGCGGCGACGCCCGACCTCATCAGCTGGCAATGGGCCAAGTTGTCGCGGCGCGGCTTGGCGCGCCTCGACTACACGCAGAACGCGGTCAACAAGACGCTCGTCGCGCCCTACGCCGTGCGCCCCGTCGCCAACGCGGCGGTATCGACGCCGATCACCTGGGACGAGCTGGACGATCCCAAGCTGCGCCCGGACAGGTGGGACATCCGGACAGTGCTCGACCGGATCAAGATGCGCGGCGACATTTTTGCCACGGCGCTCACGCTTGAGCAGGAGCTGCCCGACTGAGCCTGAGCCGTGCGCCAATTTGTTATGCGCGCGGCATGCGGGGGGCTCACGTCGCCCGATAACCTCGGGCGTTGTATGGCGAGGGCATCCCGGGCGGCGTCTAAGGCGCCGACAAACAGCAGCGTATCGACGAATGGCCGCGCGAAAGCAGCGGCCATTGAGGCGCACGACCCGCCGCTCGCGCGCTCGACGCCCGAACAGCTCGTCGCCCAACAGGCGACCCTCGCCCACATCGGCCAACAGGCACTGTCCGAGCGATCGCTACCCGTCCTGTTCGCGGACGCGTGTGTCCTCGTCAGTAACGTCCTCGACACGGAACTTGTCGCACTGCTCGAGCTGTCGGCCGACGGCGACACGCTGCATCTGGTCGAAGGGGTGGGCTGGAAGCCGGGCGTGGTGGGCGAGCTCAACGTCTATTCGATCGAAAATACGCAGTCGGGCTACACCATCGCCACGGGCGGGCCGGTGATCGTGCCCGATCTCGCGGGAGAGAAGCGATTCAAGGTCTGGCCGGCCGTCGCGGAGCACGGCGCCAAAGCGGGCATGAGCGTGCGCATCGGGAGCGCCGAGAAGCCGTTCGGCGCACTGTCGGCATACACGAAACGTCTGGGCCGCTTCACCCGTGACGAAGCGAACTTCATGCAGGCCGTCGCCAACGTCATTGGCGCCGCCGTGGAACGAGACCAGATCGATAACCAGCTACGGGAATCGCGCGACCAATTGGCCGCAATCGTCGCCAACATTGACGAGGGCATCACCGTCATCACGCCCCACGGAATGTTGTTCGCGAATGACGAGGCCGCGCGCCTGTCCGGTTTCGCGGACGCAGCTGAGATGCTCGCGACGCCGCTGCCGGAGATCATCGATCGGTTCGAGATGTCCGACGAGGACGGCAAGGCCGTGGATCCGTCCGAACTGCCCAGCCGGCGGGCAATGTTGGGCGAGGAACCACCGGAAGAGATCCTGGGCTTTCGCGTGAAGGCGCGCGATGAGGAGCGCTGGTCGAGCGTCAAGAGCGCCCCGATCCGCGACACGAACGGCCGGGTCACGCACGTCATCACCACGTTTCGCGACATCACTGACGAACGCTGGGCCAGTCAGGCGCGGCAATTCATGGTGGACGCCACGACGGCGATGGCGGGCACGCTCGACATCGTTGAGGCCGCCAATCGACTGGCCGACCTGGCGGTGCCGCTTTTGGCTGACTACTGCACGGTCGATCTGCTTGAGCCCGACGGGTCGGTGGCATCGGTCGCGCTGGCCCACGCTGACCCTGAGCGGGAGCCGCTCGTCGTGGAGGCGCGCGCGGCACAGCACGTGTCGACCGAAGCGCCGGGCGGGCCTGGGCGAGTCATCCGTGAGGGCACGCCCGAACTCGTCCAGCTAACACGCGAGATGATTGACGCGTCCAATCCGACCGAGCAACAGCTGCGTCTGTTGAACGCGCTTGAGTTGCGCTCGTACTTGAGCGTGCCGCTTGTTGGGCGGCATGGGCCGATCGGTGCCCTGACCCTGTTGATGGCGCAGTCGGGCCGCGACCTTGGTCCGCG
>JBDTVN010000015.1:0-18174 GCA_040007155.1 Chloroflexota bacterium | reverse complement strand
TGCCCTGCGCCGCGCACTCGATGAGCCCGCGGCATGACGCTCCCGCTCGTCTCACGTTGACGTGGCAGGCGTGACGCCTGTCGAGGACGAGATCCGCTTCGTCGCCTAACCCGACGAAACAGTCGCTAGCCCAACGATTCCGGGATCTACCCTGTAGACCGACCGGACTCGTTCAGCGGTAAGAACGTCGGCCGGGGTTCCGTCGGCAACAGCGAGGCCCTCGTCGAGCAGAACCAGGCGCGGGAAGAAGTGCCGGGCAAGGCCAATGTCGTGCAGCACGGCCAGGACGGTGACGCCGTCGCGCTGTGACATGTCGCGCAACAACTCCATCACCGCCACTTGGTGACGCAGGTCAAGGTGGACAGTCGGCTCATCGAGCAGCAGCAGGCGCGGTCCCTGCGCGACGGCCATGGCCAGCACTGCAAGTTGGCGCTCCCCCAGGGACAGTTCGCGCACGTCTCTGTCTCGTAGCTCGGCAATGCCGACGCGTTCGATCGCGGAGTCAATTGCGGCGCGGTCCGCCGCACGTGGGCCGAGCAGCGGATGCTCGTGTGGGATGCGGCCGAGTGCGACCAGCTCCTCGACGCGCAACGAGAAGGCGACGCGCGCTTGGCCGGGCACGACGGCGACACGTCGCGCCAATGTTGCGCGGTCGAACTCGTCGAGCGGCACATCATCAATGAGGACCTGGCCGTGGCGTTTGATGCCGCTGGCGGCGCGATCGCTGACGGCGCGCAGCAGCGACGACTTGCCGGCGCCATTGGGTCCGAGCAGCGCGACAAGCTCGCCGCTGCCAATCAAGGCACTGACGCCGTCGAGGGCGCGGCGTGCGCCGTAGTCGACCGTCAGGTCACGCAACTCCAGCTTCGAGCCCAGCCCGGTCATAGCTCGTACCCACCGCGATAGCGGCGCAAGACCAAGAGGAAGAACGGCGCACCGATCACGCCGGTGATGACGCCCACGGGCAGCTCGCCCGGCAACCGGGCAATGAGATCGGCCACGATCAGGAATGCCGCGCCCCAGATCGCCGAAAGCGGCAGAAGCGAACGAGCGTTAGGGCCGGCGACCAAGCGCACGACATGGGGCACGACCAATCCGACAAAACCGATCAACCCCGCCATCGCCACTGCTGCCGCGGTAACGAGCGAGGCGGTCGCAAGTAGCACGAGCCTCTCGCGCCGCACGTCGAGGCCAAGGTGCGCGGCAGTTTCCTCGCCGAGCATCAACGCATTGAGGGCGCGGGCGCGCGTCAGCAGGATGGCCGCACCGATGACGATGATCGGCAGCCCGATTGCTATCTGTGGCCACGAAGCCAGCGAGAAGGAGCCGAGCAGGTAGAAGAAGATCTGACGCAGGTTCTGGCCCGATAGGTACATCGTGATTGCGAGTCCCGCGGCGAGCAGTGAGCCGATCGCGTAGCCGGTCAGCAGCACTGAGCTCAGCGACGACAGGCCGCCCAGGCGCGAGACGCGATAGACAACGGCCACGGCGCCAAGCGCGCCGAGAAACGCCAGGACATGAACCAGACCGAAACCAAGGAGCGCGAACTGGACCGGCACGAGGATGCCGATGGCCGCGCCGAGCGCTGCACCACTGGCCGTCCCCAGCACATAAGGATCCGCCAGGGGGTTGCGCAACAGGCCTTGCAGCGCGACCCCGGCCAGGGACAGACCGGCGCCAACCGAAAGTGCCATCAGCACGCGCGGCAGTCGCAGCTCCCAGACGATCGTCTCAGCCGATGCGGGCCAAGTCACGATCTGCGGGATACCCACCAGTCGGTGGCCCAGGATCGCGATCGTGTCCGCCGGCGCAACAGGAACAGTGCCCAACATCACACCGGCCGCAGCAACAACGATGAGCGCCGCAACGCCGAGCACGCCCAGCCACACCGGTCGGTGGCGCAGCCGCGCGAGCCACGCCGGCCCGCGCACTATGGCAGCTTGAGTCGCGACCGCGCTCATGCTCTTCCTCCGCAGCCAGCCCTTGGCTGCTGCTGCGCGCAAATCGCTCTACCCCTGGCGTTCCGCCAGGTGTCGGCCGTTGCTTGCGGGCTCACAGTGTCGGGCAGTAGTCGGTGCCCGCAGTTGGGGTCGCGATGTCGGCTTCGGGGTGGATAGCCAATGCCAGCGCCGCCAGCCCCTCGCCCAGTCGCGGGCCAGGCCGCGTGACGACGATGTCATCGACCGGCCGAATATTGCCATCCTGGACGGCGGTCATGCCCGTCCAGCCGGCGCGCGACGCCACCGAGTCAGGGCACGTTCCGTAGGGAGCGTCACCCAGGACGATCACCCGCGGGTCGGCCGTCACCAGCTGCTCGAGCGAAATCGAATAAACGGCTGGGTCGGTGGTCGTGATCGGATCTCCGCCGGCCAGATTCACCATGTCGGCGACGAACGATTCAGGCGCTGGGCCGTAGATGTCGGGCTCGTAGCCGATCTCGTAGAAAGTGCGCGGCCGGTCCAGCCCGGCGACGGCGGCCGTGACCTCGTCGATGCGGGCCTGGATGGCACCGACTATCCCGGTGGCAGCCTGGTCCTCACCCACCGCTTTGCCGACCAGCTCAATGTCGGCCAGCACGCCGTCCGTGTTCGCGGCATAGACGACGATCACAGGGATTCCTAAACCTCGCAGGCGTGCGATGTCGTCGGCGTGCGTGAAGTTGTTGCCACCGGCGACCACGAGGTCGGGCGCGATGCCGACCACGTCTTCGAGGTGCACGCCTTCGAACGTCGCGACGACGGGCAGCGCCGATGCCTGCGCTGGATAGTCGTCTTGATCGGTCCGGCCGCGCAGCTTGTCACCGGCGCCCAGCGCGAATATCAGCTCGGTCGTGGCTGGCGTCAGCGAGACGACGGTCGCGGGCACGCCCGGCAGCGTGGTAGTCGTGCCCTCGTCATCAACGAGCGTCAGCGGGGCAGCCGTTGGCGCGCCGGTGGGACTCGGTACGGAAACAGGCGTTGGCCGGGCAGCTGGGGGTGACGTGGAGGTGGCTGGCGGCGCCCCGGCGCAGGCCGCGACGAGGACGACCGCGGCAAAGAATTTCAGGGCGGCGGGACTGGTCTGACGCATGGGTGCGTTTCCTTTCTCACGAAGGAATTCGGCACGACCATGGGCCCGGCGACCGGACTTCCGACGCTCCGAGCGTCGGTCACCGTAGCGGGACTGTGCCGGATTCACACCGGCTTCGCGGTTCCCACGGTCCTGTCTTCAATTGGTTCGGCGAGTGTACGCCGGTCGCCTGCCCGGGTGTGGACTGGGCGATAAGCGACCGATAAGAGACCTCGCCGATCATTCCCGGCCAGCACTGCCCAGCGACGCAGGTGTCCCGCCCCGGACCTTGTTTCCGCCCGGAACACCCCGCCGCAGGAGGTAGCGCAGTGAATTACGTGCGTGGAGGAATCACAACCCTGCTTGTTGTGGCACTGACTATTGGATCGGCTGGGGCTGCCTTGGCCGAGCCGCCGGATATCCCGATTGGCGAGCCCGATAACGACACGTACCTCGGGCCGCGAACTCCGGCAGAAGCCGCCTTCGAACAGACGAAGCTCGCCTTGGTCGCCGCCATGGAGGGCCGGTCGCCAAGCCGAAGCGCAGCGCTCGCGTTCAATGGCGCGAACGCGCCGACAGCGTGCGAAACATCGTGCGACTACGACACGGGTGGAGGCGGCGGCGCGTCGGGCGGGACGACGGGGCACCTTCCGCCACCGAGCAGCGTCGTGCTTGAGGTACACGCTCGTCACCAGTCGACGGTCTATTGGTGCGGACCGGCGTCGGGTCAGGTCGTCATCAACTACAGCCGGGGTTACGACTCAACCGTCCTCAACGGCGACAGCACGGCGACCAACTGGCGGTCGCAGACCACTATTGCCAACTGGATGAAGACGACCGAATCGCGCGGGACGATGGGCAGCAACCTAGCCGCGGCGCTCAACCGCACGGACGCGGTGCTGAAGCCAATCCCGGAATGGTCGTACGTCTACGGCCGCAACACTGATGGCGAGGATCTCGACTCCAAGGTCGTGACCGACGTCTCCCAGTTCGCGATGCCTGTCGTCATCGCTGTCATGCCGCACAAGTCTGACGCTGCCTATTGGCTGCCCAGCTGGCCGCACAGCGCCGGCAACGCCAAGCACTGGATCGTGCTCTACGGCTTCGACGGCATCTGGGACGGCACGGCCGGGCCGCAGATCTACTACACCGAGTCGGCCGGCAACGGCAGCAAGGACCCCGGCAACTACGTAACCGACGCCATAACGATGTGGAAGGTCAACCAGTACAACGCGAGCACAATCGTCTGGTGAAGCGCGCGCTGGCGATCCTGTTGATTGTTTCGGCTGGGTGCGGCACGGCCGTACCCAGCCCGAGCCCTTCGTTCGTGGCGGTGCGGCCCGCGCCTACCGCTGTTGCCCCGACGCCGAATGCGAGCCGAACCCCGTCGGCATCACCGCCGCCCTCAGCATCACCGCCGCCCTCAGCATCACCGCCGACGTCCTCGTCGGCGGACCAACTCACCGATCTTCCGGTCGATATCCACCGGATCGAGTCTGATTTGACGAACCACATCGAGACGTTTGTGAGCCTGGGCAATGCGATCATTTGGACCGGCGGTGCAACAGACTCACACAACAACCTGTACCGCTACGTCCCGGGCGCGGCGGAGCCCGAGGTGGTCTTCAACAACCCCGAGCGCATGCGGGTGCTGACGAGCGTCCGCGGGAGTGCGGCGGGCTATGTCTTCCTCGACGAGCGGCTCGCTGGTGGCGATGGTCGTGCCTGGCGGCTGTGGTTTCTCGCGAACCCCGGTGAGGAACCGGTCCTGCTGGACCAGAGCACGGACGACCGACTACCTGTGCCGACGATTGCGATGGACGACTCCTGGATCACCTGGGAGGTGGTCCACGGGACGGTGAACCAGCACCTCAATGAGTTGCGCGCCGCGCGTGTGAGTGACCTGCTTCACCCGCTGACGTTGCTGTCGTTCTCCGGCCGCGACTCGTATCTGGACTTTCCCAGCCTGTACGGCGACGAGCTCTGGTACGGCATCGCCGAAAACGATTGGGTCGCAAACACAGAAAAGCCGCGAGTCGAGATGGTTGACCTGCGCAAGTCCGATGCAACCCCGAAAATATTCGGCGCAGATCAGCGCGCGTTCATGCCTGCTCCGGCGCGCGACCTGGTCGCCTGGAAGGGCGGCGGCACCGACGATCTGGCGGCACTCAACGCGGGCACGCTGACGCTCTTCTGGCGCGCGACGGGTTCGATCGAGGAGCTGCCGATTCCGGGGCCTGAGCGTCTCGCCCGGAGGATCAGCTACCCGTCCGTTGGCGACCGCTTCGTGGCCTGGTGGGACGACATGCGCACTCGGCTGTACGTGTACGACCTGGCTGGGCGCCAGTTCGGGCGGATTGCCGAGTTCGATCCGCTAGGCGATGAGTTGATCGCGCGGTCGTCTTTGTCAGGCGCCCTGATTACGTGGCTGCATTACCTGGCGAGCGGTGAGCGCTATCTGGAGTGGACCGTGCTGCCGACCTAGGCGGTGACGGGCTCCGCGGCGGCGAAAAAGCTGGTCTGCGCGGCTTCGCTGACCATCTGGCCAAGGATCTTCTGCATGGCCAGGACATGCGCGCACGAGCTCAGGGCTTCGAAGTTGTGGCAGTTGCATTGCCAGCGTTCGTTGTCGAGGGTCACCCGATGAGCGTCGTTGTCGCCCCGGAAAGTGAGCGACAGCTGCTCGATCGTGATCCGGTCCTTCTCGCGTGCATAGCGATTGGCCTTCTCGATCTTGCCGATCACGCTGGAATGCATGAGCAACCTCCCGCCCGGGACGTTGGGCCGTCCCGTCCTGCTATGGCGCTCGGTTTTCACGGCCTCCGCTCTAGCCGGACGAGCCGAGCGATTAGGCGGTCAGACTACACCGCGAAAGGGGCGGCGTCAGTCCCCCAAGAGGTGCGTATTCGGGTCATCTGGGTCCTGCGCCAAGTCATCGCGGTCGGAGGCGTCGAATTCGGCCAGAGTCTCCTTGACGAGGGTCAGCGCGGGCGTGGCCGAGGGGTCGACGCCGTACAGCATCGCCAGATAGAAGCTGACGTAGTCGCCCAGCGCTATGGCCGCGCACGCCTGAGCGAGACGCCCTGACTGGTCGAACATCACCTTCTGGTGCGATGAGCCCAGGGTGTCAAGAATCTCCTCGGACAGGCGTGCGCGACGCTTGTTGCGCGGGTTATCGCCGCTGCCCTCGAGGAAGATCACGTGATGGTGGTCACGCAGCGTCTCGGGCTGATCGTAGCCGACGACCGTGTTGTGCGTGGCCTCGGGCAGCTCTTCGGCAGTCGCCGTCGACTTCGAATTCTCGTTCAGTTGTGTCTTCCAACGCCGCGCGACCGCGGCCAGGAACCCGCTGCCCTCGACGATCGGCAGACGGTCGAGCAGCGACCAGGCGATCTGCTTGGCGAGGTTGGAGTCGGTCGGGTTGTCGACGGCGCACGACGTTGCGACCGATCGAGCCGCATCCACACCGGCCGCGACATCCTCATCGCTCAGCGCCAGCACGCCTGCGCGCTCCAGCAATCCAGCGAGCGCCATCAACGTGTAGCCGAGGGACGCGCGCGGCGGCGTCTCGTTGGGATAGATCAAGCAGGGCAGGCCGACGCGCGCGGCGACGTCGCCCAGCGGCCCGCCGGTTGTGATCGCCGCCACCGGGCAGCGCCGCTCGAGGGCCGTGCCCAGGGCGGTGAGCGTCTCTTCGGTGGCGCCGCTGTGCGAGACAGCCACGACCATCGTCGTCGGCCCTACCCACGCCGGCAGCTCGTAGTCGCGCACGCTCACGATCGGCACGGTCAGGCGATCGCCAAAAATGGCGCGCACGAGATCGCCGCACACAGCGGACCCGCCCATGCCCAGGACGGCGACCGTGGTCGCCTCCAAGTGCCGCTCCGGCAGCTCGACGGCGCGGCTCAGCTTCCAGGCCGCGTCCATCTGATCGGCGAATGCGCCGATCTTGTCGAGCATATTGCCCAGGTCGCGCCGTTTGATCGCGGCCGCGTCCTCGAGTACGCGCCCCGTCTCAGTGTTCATCAGTGCGCCGCCACGTCGCCGCGGACCATGCGCGCGCCTTGATCGAGGAACGCGTCGCGCAACTCCGGTGACGTCGCTTCCGCGTACACGCGGACGAGCGGCTCGGTGCCGCTGAAGCGCACCAAGAGCCAGGAGCCATCGTCGGTCCAGAACTTGAAGCCGTCATTCGTGGTCAGCGCGTCGGTCCGGACAAGCGGCAATCCGGCAATTGCAGCCGGGGCTTGCGCCTTCAGCTCAACGAGCAGTCGGTCTTTCAACGCGGGGTAAACGGCCTTGTCGACGTGGATGTCGGTGCGCAGATAAAACGACGCGCCAGCAATCTCGTGCAAGTGGGCCACCGCGGCTGAAACCGGCCAGCGGCCCTTCTCGCGCTCGCGCACGAACAAGTCGAGCAACAGCAGGTCGGCGTAGATGCCATCGCGCTCGGGCAGGTGCATGCCGAAGCCGTAGCCACCGGACTCCTCGCCACCCATCATCGCGCCAGTCTCGATCATCTTGGGACCGACGTACTTGAAGCCGACCGGCGTCTCGAAGACGGGCACGTCGTACAGCTTGCCCAGCCGCTCCACCATCGACGTCTCGTTGATCGTCGACACGACGGGTTGGCGCAGGCCGCGGTGCTCGAGCAGGTAGTACATCAGCAGACCCATCACCTCGAGCTGATGGATGAAGGTGCCCTTCTCGTCAGCCGCGCCGGCCCGGTCGGCATCGCCATCGAGCAGCAGCCCCAGGTCGTAGCCGCCCTTGGCCAGGATGCCGAGCGCCTCGTTGATGTTCGGCGCGATTGGCTCTGGGTTCACGCCACCGAAGAACGGATTGCGCTCCTGGTGGATTTCGGTGACCTGGATCCGACCACCCGCGAGCAGCCGACTTATCCAGCCCGCCCCGGCGCCCCACATTGGCTCGACCAGAACGCGCATGTCGGCTTGCTTGAGGCGGTCGAGATCGAGCGAGCGTTTGGTGTACTCGACGTAGCCCGGATATGGGTCATAGAGCTCGATCTTGCCGGCGGCGAGCGCCTCGGCGTAGTTGCGCGTGGGCGGCAAGGAGCCAGCGTTGTCGGCGATCGTCTTCTCGATAACCTTGAGCATGTCCGGGCTCGCCGCGGCGCCGCTGGGCGACTTCACCTTGAAGCCATTGTCCGGATACGGATTGTGCGACGCGGTGATCATGATTCCGCAGGCGGCACCGCGCTCGACCACCTCGTACGAGGTCATCTGCGTGGGCACGGCCGTCTGCGACATGGCGACGGGGATGTCGTAGGCGAGCAGCACCTCGGCCGCGGCCTGGGCGAAGAACTCGCTCGCGAAACGCCGGTCGTAGGCGATGACCACGCCCTTCGCGCTGGTGCCGGCACCTTGCACCCATTCGGCCACGCCCTGGGCGCAGCGGCGCACGTTCTCGTAGGTGTAGTCCTCACCAATACGGGCACGCCATCCATCAGTGCCGAAGACGATTGGCGGCGGGGTGGCGGCGCTCACGCTCGTGCCGCGACTCGCTGAGCCGCGCCCGAATTGACGCGCGTCAGCAACTGCTGGACCGCGGCGGCATATAGATGCGCACCGGGCAGAAAGCCGATCGGCTGTGCCGACTGAAGTTCAAGCGGGCCTCGCTCCAGCATCAGGCGGTCGTCGGCATCGCGGATGACGGCCAAATCGACTGCCTCCAATGTGACTCCATCGCCTGGCTGCACGACTCGCGCCGCGCCGTCGTAGCCACCATCTGGGGCCACCAGTGCATCGAGCAGCGCGCGCCACGTCCCGACGTCCGACCAGCCTGCGTCCATGCTGGCCATCACGACCTGCCCGGCCGCGGCCGCGGGCTCCATCACGGCATAGTCGATCGAGATGGGATTGACCCGCTCATAGGCAGCGGCGAGCGCCGCCGCATCGCCGATGGCGGGCCGCAACTGGTCGAGCAGCTCCGTGTGCGCCCTGAGCGCGTCGAGGAACGCGCGCCGGCGAGCCATGAAGATGCCGGCATTCCACGCGACACCGGGCATACCCAGCATCTGCTCAGCGCGCTCGACGTTCGGCTTCTCTTCAAACCGCTGCAGCGGGTAGGCGGTCAGGTTGCGCGTGACTCCTCGCTCGAAATCGGGCACCAGGTAGCCGTAGTGGGTGGACGGTCCGGTCGGCTGTGCGCCCAGGGTGACGATCGGCGAATCGATGCCAAACGCGCCCCGCGCCAGCTCGTCGGCCGCGTCGGCCAGGACCCCGCGGAAGACATCTTCCAAGACGACCAGGTGATCCGCAGGCAACACGACCATCACTTCGTCCGCGTCCCGTTCCACTGCGAGCGCGGCCAGAGCAATGGCCGCGGCGGTGTTCCTGCCGATGGGCTCTGACAGCACCGCGACGCCAGGCACCTGCTCGTGGATGAGCCCCTCGTAGCGCTGATCGGTTACAACCGTCAGGTCGGTCTGCGTCAGCCCGAGCGCTGTGCCAGCGGTGCCCTCAGTGAGTCGGCGGACCGTCTTCTGCAACAGGCTGCCCGCGTCAAACAGTGGCAAGAAGGGCTTGGGGTGCGTCGGGTCGCTCAGCGGCCAAAGCCGCGTGCCGCCGCCCCCGGCGAGGATGACTGCATACATGTGGTTACGAATTCTATGGGGAGCGACGCAGCACCTGCCTGTGTGACACCATACGGCGCGTGTTGAAGCAAGCATCACCCCTGCTCGTTGCCGTCCTGCTCGCCGTTGCGTGCAATAACTCGACCCCAAACCCCACGGCGGCGCCCACAGGGAGCTCCAGCCCAACCCCGGGGGCAAGTGCGCAGCCAAGCGACAGCAGCACGCCGTCGAGCCAGCCCACCGCCCCGATCACCGGCGATCAGCCGACTGTCGTCACCGGCCAGGTGAACTACTCGAACCGCTTCTTCACGGAGGGCGTGTCCGAGCCGCTGATCATCCTCGAGGACCAGGGTGGCTTCGTGACGCGCAACCGCAATTTCGAGATCACCGAGGCGTCGCAGGTCATCGGCCAGATCACGTCGGACTTCTTCACCTCGCCTTTCGACTACACGCTCAACCTGCCGGCTCGCCCGAATGGCTCACTGAATGACGTCGATCACGATGGCCAGACCGATCAGGGTGTGCAGATCTTCGCGGTTGCCTACTGGACCAACACCTGGGGCGATCCATATCTGGAGCTGCGCGACCAGGGCGGCGGCGGCTGGTCGTCGGCGTATGCCTCCACCCGCGTCAGTGACGCGGCCGCCTCATACCTCGAAGTCACCGGCGGCAAGTACCTCGTGTACGCACCTGACGCGACCGAGCAGTTCCCAAGCGGCTTCGGTGCCGACAACAAGCTCTTCACTGACGACGATCCGCTCATGGCCGTCCAACAGGGCTGGTCGGTCATCGACATGGACCAGACGCCGTTCGCCATCTCGCGCGAGGCCAATCCGAACATCGACCTGATCGAGCCCGCATCTGCGGCGCTCGACGATTTTTCCGGCCAGACATACAGCCAGGCGTTCGATTCGATGCTCGAGAAGTTCCGCCACGAGTACGCCTGGACTGACCTCAAGCACATCGACTGGGACGCGGAGGCCGCTCAGTTCCGACCGGCGTTTGTCGCTGCCGAGAATGCCCACGATCCACACGCGTACGCGCTGGCGTTGCGCGACTTCCTATGGTCAATCCCCGACACCCACATCGGCTTCGACCAAACGCTGCTCAATCAGGACTTCGCCAATGACACTGCCGGCGGCGTGGGCTTCTCGATGACCGAGACCGACGACGGCAAGTTCATCGTTGACTACGTGACCCCGGGCGGCCCGGCTGAGACCGCCGGCATCAAGTTCGGCGCTGAGATCTTTTCGATCGACGGCCAGTCCACGTCAGACAAGGTGGCCGCGACCCTGCCCTGGTCATCGCCGTTCAGCACCGAAGAAGACAAGCGCCTGCAGCAGGTGCGCTACGCGCTGCGCTTCCAGTTGTCCAAGGGCAGTGTCGACATCATCTACGAGAACAGCGGTGGCGCTCAGCAGACGGCCAACGTTGCCGTGGTCCAGGAGCGCGACTCCTTCAGTCACTCGTCGACCTTCTACGGACAGCCTGACTTCGCCCTACCGGTTGAGTTCGCGGTGCTGCCGACCAACCCGACCATCGGCTACATCCAGATCAACAGCTTCTTCGACAACCAGGTGCTGACCATTCAGCTCTGGGAGCGTGCGATCCAGTACCTCCACAACAACGGCATCGGCAGCGTCATCCTCGACATGCGCCGCAACGGCGGCGGTTCGGGCTGGCTGGCCGACCAGATGGCCGCCTACTTCTTCGATCACAGGGTGCCTGTGGGCAACGTCGCCCGCTACGACCCGACGAGCGACTCGTTCTATACCGATCCGACGGACGTCGATGAGATGATCCCGCCGCCGGCCGACCTGCAGTACTCAGGCACAGTCGCCCTGCTCGTCGGACCGGGCTGCGCCAGCGCGTGCGAGTTCTTTTCGTACGACATGACTCTCGAAAACCGCGCTTTCATCGTCGGTCAATATGCGACCGAGGGCGCGGGCGGCAGCGTCGAGCAGTTCGTGATGCCTGAAGGCCTCGCGGTGCAGATGACCATTGGCCGTGCGACCGACGCCGACGGCAACGTTCATCTCGAGGGCAAGGGTGTCGTGCCCACGCTCAAGGTGCCGGTCACGATCGACACGATCCAGCAGCATGCGAACGGCGGCGATCCGGTTCTGGACGCTGCCGAGCAGATCCTGGGCGCGACGCCCTAGCCCGGGCCGCCAGCCCTAATTCGGTTCGGCCCGTCGGCTAGGTGGCTGCGACTGGCTCCGGCATGCGCAAGCCCGCGTCTGCCGCGAGCGTCTCGGCCATGTCGGTCCGCTCCCACGGCAGATCGAGCTCTGGCCGGCCAAAGTGGCCGTACGCGGCGGTCTGCTTGTAGATCGGCTTGCGCAGGCCCAGGTTCTCGATGATCGCGCCCGGGCGCAGGTCGAAATGCTGGGCGATCAGGCCGAGGATGCGCGCGTCTTCGATCTTGCCGGTGCCAAACGTCTCGATCGAGACGCTCACCGGCTGTGCGACACCGATGGCGTAGCTGATCTCCAGCTCGAACCGATCGGCCAGACCGGCCGCGACCACGTTCTTGGCCACCCAGCGTGCGGCGTAGGCACCACTGCGGTCGACCTTGGACGGGTCCTTGCCGCTGAAGCAACCGCCGCCATGGCGCGCCATGCCACCGTACGAGTCGACGATGATCTTGCGCCCGGTGAGTCCGGCATCGCCCATGGGCCCGCCAATGACGAAGCGACCCGTCGGGTTTACGTGCATTTTGGGCTCGATCTCGCGCAGTTCGGCCGGGATGACTTCCTTCACGACCATCTCGATGATGTCGTCGCGCAAGCGCTCGTTGGCAACGTCATCGTCGTGCTGAGCGGCTATGACCACGGTGCGTACCGCCACCGGCACGCCTTTTGAGTACTCGACCGTGACTTGGCTCTTGCCGTCCGGTCGCAGGTAGTCCACCAGACCCTGCTTGCGCACTTCGGCCAGGCGCTGCGTCAGGCGATGGGCGAGCGTAATCGGCAGCGGCATGAGCTCCGGTGTCTCGCGGCAGGCGAAGCCGAACATCATGCCCTGGTCGCCCGCGCCCTGGTCGCTGACATCATTCTTGCCACGCGTCTCGAGAGCGTCGTCGACGCCGCGCTTGATGTCGGGCGACTGCTCGTGGACCGAGACCATCGTCCCGCACGTGCGGTAGTCAAAGCCGAAGCGCGCGTCGGTGTAGCCGATGTTGCGGACGGTGTCGCGGATGACCGCCTGGAAGTCGACATAGGTGCTCGTGGTGATCTCACCGAGGACCATGACCGTGCCCGTGGTAGTCGCGGTCTCGCACGCCACGCGCGCCATGGGGTCATCCTTGAGGATGGCGTCCAGGATCGCGTCGCTGATCTGGTCGCACATCTTGTCCGGGTGACCCTCAGTCACGGACTCAGACGTGAATAGGTAGGCCTCGTCGTCAACGATTGAAGTCACGCCCCAGAGGGTACCAGCGGATTTGCTGACGGGCCTTGCCCCCACAGGTACCCTCCCCGGCTATGACGACGAGCCTGCCACGCCAGACCGAGACGGTCATCGTGGGCGCGGGTCAAGCCGGACTGACGATGAGCTGGTGGCTGCAGCAAGCCGGTCGCGAGCACGTGGTGCTCGATCGCCGCTCAATGCTGGGCGGCGGCTGGCAGGACCGCTGGAACGCCTTCCGCCTCGTGTCGCCCAACTGGACATCGTCATTCCCGGGGTTCGAGTACGACGGCGACGATCCGCATGGCTTTATGCCGCGCGACGCCATCGCGCAGCGCGTCGCCGGCTACGCGGTCGCGATCAACGCGCCGGTCGTAACGGAAGTCGAGGTCCAGCGCCTGGGCGCCGCGCCGGACGGTGGCTTCGATCTGGTCACCAATCAAGGGCCGCTCCACGCCCAGAACGTCGTTGTCGCGACGGGCAGCTTCCACCTCCCGGGCATCCCCGAAGTTGGCGCTCAGCTGCCCACCCGGGTGGTCCAGGTGCACTCGTCCGCCTATCGCGACGCGTCGTCGCTGCCGCCTGGCGCGGTCCTCGTGGTTGGAACCGGACAGTCGGGTGTCCAACTCGCGGAGGAGCTGCACAAGGCAGGTCGCCCGATCGTGTTGTCGGTGGGCAGCGCCGGTCGAGTGCCGCGGCGCTACCGCGACCGCGACATGTTCTTCTGGCTTGCCAGCATGGCGGTCCATGGCGAGCAAGTCGGTATTCCGCTCCCTGCACGCGATCAACTCGCGGACCCGCGACTCCGTCTTGCGGCCAACCCGCATCTGTCAGGCCACGGCGGCGGCCACGAGATCAACCTTCGTCGGTTCGCGGCCGAAGGTATGACGCTGATCGGGCGCATCGACGCCGTCAGCGGCCAGCGGCTGCAACTCGCCCCTGACCTTGCCAAGAACCTGGAGTGGGCCGATCAGTTCTTCGATGCGCGGTTCCGGGACCTCGTGGAGCGATACATCGCCGCCTCCGACATGTCGCTCCCGCCAGACGATCGACAAACCTACTCATTCAATCCGCCGGTCCTGGACGAGCTGGATCTCGCCGCCACGGGCGTCAACAGCGTGCTGTGGACGACCGGCTTCAGATTGGACTACCCGTGGATCGACCTGCCCATCTTCGACGAGGCCGGCTATCCCAGGCAGACGCGCGGCGTGACTGAGATTCCCGGCCTGTACTTCCTGGGGCTGCTGTGGCAGCACAACCAGGGTTCGGCGACCCTCTTCGGAGTGAACGAAGACGCGCGCTACCTCGCACGTCACATGGGCCTACCTCAGCCGACTACCGACTGGCGGCTACCGATCCCCGACTAAGCTCGCTGCCCTGCCGACACCACTATCGTCAAGCAATGGGCTGACGAGTGGAATACATGAGGTTCAGGGGCTGCACTCCATCAGAACGAGCGCGAACGCGCGCACGAGAAGTGCGACGGAGACGCCGGCACGGGCAAAACAAGCGCCTTAGGACCGCGGGTGACGATAGGAGTGTCACGAGCGCGGTTTGGCGGTCAAGCCCGGCGGGAGGCCCGACGCCTGGGCTACGTGCCTTCCTGCCAGGACTTGACGTAGCGCTCCTGCTCGGGCGTCATCGTGTCGATGCCGACTTTGAGTGCCTCGAGCTTGAGTCGGGCGACCTCACGGTCGATCTCGTCGGGCATCACGTGCACCGTGGGCGAGAGGCTCGCGTGGTTCTTGGCGCCGTACTCGGCGGCCAGTGCCTGGTTGGCGAAGCTCATATCCATCACTGCGGCCGGATGGCCCTCCGCGGCGGCGAGATTCACGAGGCGGCCCTGCGCCAGAACATAGACCTTGCGGCCGCCGCCCAGGTCGTACTCCTCGACGTCGCGGCGCAGGTTGCGCACGCGGCCGCCGGCGAGTTCCTTCAGAGCGACAAGATCCAGTTCGGCATCGAAGTGGCCGCTGTTGGCCATGATCGCGCCGTTAGACATGCGCTCGAAGTGTTCCTTGCGGAAGACGTGCAGGTTGCCCGTCGCGGTAACGAAGACCTCGCCCCACTCCGCGGCCTTGAGCCCCGGCATGACCTGATAGCCCTCCATCAGCGCCTCGATGGCGACGATGGGATCGACCTCGACGATCGCGACCTGGGCGCCCATGCCGCGCATGCGCGACGCAATGCCTTTGCCCACCCAGCCGTAGCCAGCGACGACAACATGTCTGCCCGCGAGCAGGATGTTCGTCGCGCGCAGGATGCCGTCGACGGTCGACTGGCCGGTGCCGAACCGGTTGTCGAACATGTGTTTGGTCTTGGATTCGTTCACGCCGACGACCGGGTATTTGAGCGCTCCGTCCGCCGCCATGGCGCGCAGCCGGATGATGCCCGTCGTCGTCTCCTCGGTGCCGGCGAGAACGCCGCCGAGCACGTCGGTTCGCTCGCGGTGGAGCAGCGACACGAGGTCGCAGCCGTCGTCCTGCGTCAGATGCGGGTGCGTGTCGGCGACCGCGTTGAGGTGGCGGTAGAAACCGTCGCGGTCGACGCCGCGGCGGGCGAAAACGCTGATTCCGTACTCGGACACGAGCGCCGCGGCGACATCGTCCTGCGTCGACAGCAGGTTGCTCGCGCACAACGCCACCTCCGCGCCGCCGGCCTTGAGGGTGCGCATGAGGTTGGCCGTCTCAGTCGTGACGTGCAGGCACGCGCCGATGCGCATGCCGGCAAGAGGCTGGTCCTTCTCGAAGCGCTCGCGGATGAGGCGCAGCACGGGCATCTCGCGCTCAGCCCACTCGATGCGGGTGACGCCGCCGGCGGCGAGATTGATGTCGGTGACATCGTGGGCGGGCAGATTGGCGGCCAGAGGAGTCGGCTCAGGCGCCATGTCGGTAGTGGTCACTCAGGACTCCTTGGGGCGCAAGAGCGCACGGGTCAAGTAGGCGAGGATGCTATCCCAGGGAGCAGCACCGCGACGCTGAGCGAGGCGTTCCTCGAAGCGGCAGTAATCGGCGTACCCAAGGGAGCGATAGGCAGCGAGCGCGGGCGGATTGTCGGCGCGGACGTTGAGCACCACGTCATCGCAGGTGCGCAGCAGCTCCTGCGTGACCGCGCTCGTCGTCTGCTTCGCGAAGCCGCGGCCGCGGAAGTCGACCTGTGTCATGACATTGCCCACGGCCGCGATGCGGTCTTCGCGATTGGTGACATGCGTGCCCGCCGCGGCTACGAGGCGGCCGGCGATGCGGACCCCGTAATACACGCCGTTGGCAATGGAGTCGGCCGGGAGCCAACCTGCGAAGCCGAGTCCATACAAGCGATTGAGGTCGACGATGTCCGCCCGGACAAGTCGTTGGACAGGCCCCTGCACTGGCCGGAAGGACTGCCGACTTACCTGTTGGCGGATCATCTGCGGCCCGGGGTTGATCTTGTAGATGGCACCTATCGGCGCCAGCAGCGACTCGTCTGCAGCTAGGTACGCAAGGCGCGGCCGGATCACGTCGCGCAGGATGGCGAGGATGCCATCGGCGTCGCCCATCACGAAGAGCGGCTGCGGCGTCAGGCCGCCGTACTCGAGCACGACCGCGATCGGCTCGCCGCCCTCGTTGGCCACTCCCCAATGGGTCTTCGCGAACTCGCGCTCGTCCAGATCGGCGATGGCATAGGCGGCACGCAGACGATCACGTCCGAGGAAGTCGCGCAGCAGCTGGCGGTCACGCGTGGGTGCCGCCTCGATCGCGCGGCCGCGGGTCTGGGCACGGCCCTGCGATGTCGCCGCCGCCATCAGTTGCCGCCCTGGGTCACGAGGCTCGTGATCAGCTCGGCGCGCACCACATCGTTTGTCGGCAGTGTCCCGATGCGCAGCGCTGCGCCGTCTGGCGCGCCCCGATCAAAGGCGCTGCGCGGCGCGAGGACGACCACAGGCGCATCGGCGGCCCTGGCCAGAAGTGCTGCGGAGAGTCCGCCGATCAGAACTCCGACATCACCATTTGCCGCCACGCGGTCGCCTCGAAGCACCAGCGCGTCGACCTTGTGCTGGTCGAGCAACCAGCCCACGGCTGCGTCGGGAATGACGTTGAACGGCACGTCGAGTTGACGCAGCCCAAAGGCAGCAACCCGGCCGCCCTCGCCGCTCGGCGCAGCCTCGGTCAGCCAGACCTTGAGGCCTCGTCCGGCGTCGCGGATCTCCTGGATCAGGGCGGTGCCCAGGCCGACCATGCCGCACGACAGCGGGCTCATGTCGCCATGCATCAGCAGGTTGACCGGATCTGTAGCGGTCGCGAGGAGCTGGCTGGCGCCGATTCGACCGATTTCGGCATGGGCGCTGGCGTTGCCCGAGGCGATCGAGTCGGCTTCCGACCGCATGCGCTCGGCGATGTCGGTCGGATCGGTGGCTTGCGCCGTCAGCTCAAGGAAGAGCGCCTCGAGTCTGTTGGCGGCCTCGGACAGCGCCTGGACTTCGCGTTTCGCGCCGCGCAACGTGTCCGCGGCCGCGCGGACCTGCTGATCGCGGCCGGCAGGCGGCCGCTCGATTGCGGCTCGCGCGGCAATCGCCAGGGCGTATGCGCCGACTTCGCCGAGAACCGGCCCGCCGTTGATCGCGCCGGAGCGAATTGCGCTGGCCACCTCGCTCGGCTCCGACAGCACCACGGTCGCGACGCGGCCGGGTAATTGACGCGCGTCGAGCGCGACGATCTCAGAACCGGTGAAGCGGTAGGCACTGCGGAAGGTGGCATCGGGACGCGACTCATCCAGCGCAGGCTCGGCTTCACGCGTGGCGATCGGCGTTTCCGGATCGAACAGGCCGCGCGCGGCTTCAAGGCTTGTGCGGCGCAACTCGGCCGCGGCGCCCGCAACCGCGCCCGCCTGGCGCACCGTCTCGCGCCCGAACGTGCGGAAAAACTCGCGTCGGGTTGGGTCGTGCTCGTCAGTGCGGGCCATCAGCCAGCCCCGTGTGCGTCAGTACTGGATGACGCTGTGCGTCGTGTACTCACCGAGTCGCTCGCGCCCTTTGAGAAACAGCAGCTCGACCAGGAAAACGAGGCCGGTCACGTCGGCCTTCAGCATCTTCACGAGCTCGATCGTGCCCAGGACCGTGCCGCCCGTCGCGAGGAGGTCGTCAACGA
>JBDTVN010000014.1:0-19879 GCA_040007155.1 Chloroflexota bacterium | reverse complement strand
CGATAGCCACGTACCGCCGAGCGCTCACGCGCTCGGCGGACGGCTTGTCCGATGCGGCTTGATCTGGCCTCGCGACGATGTGGCGAATACGTCACGCCGCCGCTCGGCCGGTTCATGGCGATGGGGCTACCTCGCCTTCGCCTCGACCTTGGCTGCGGCCGCGGTTGCGGCCGCCTTGGCGTTGGCCGAAACCTGCGATTTCGTGGTGGCACGGTCGTGCGCTCCGAGCCGGCGGCGCTTGGGCGCGGGCGCCTTCTCGGTGCCAACGAGAGTCTCATTGTCCTCGCCGCGGATGAACGCCTCGACGCGGTTGAACGCGATGTCGTCGTGGATCTGGCGCGGCGGGCTCTTCATGAAGTAGCTCGACGGTGCCACGAGGGTGCCCTTGAGGCCGCGATCAAGACCCAGCTTCAGGCAGCGGATGGCGTCGGTGATGACACCCGCGCTGTTGGGCGAATCCCACACTTCGAGCTTGAGCTCGGCGTTGAGCGGCACGTCACCGTAGGTCGTGCCCTCCATGCGGATGTAGCACCACTTGCGGTCGAGCAGCCACGGCACGTGGTCGCTCGGGCCGACATGGACGTCGTCGGGATCCATCTCGTAGTCGAGCATCGAGGTCACGGCGTTGGTCTTGCTGATCTTCTTGGACTCGAGGCGCTCGCGCTCGAGCATGTTCAGGAAGTCGGTGTTGCCGCCGAAGTTCAGCTGATAGGTGCGATCGAGGCGGACGCCGCGATCCATGAACAGACGGGTCAGCACGCGATGGGTGATCGTCGCCCCGACCTGGCTCTTGATGTCATCGCCGATGATCGGCAGGCCTTCCTCGGCGAAGCGGCGCTGCCAGTACGGCTCGCGGCCGATGAACACCGGGATGGCGTTGACGAAGGCGACGCCCGCCTTGAGGGCCTGCTCGACATACCACTTGGTGGCTTCCTCACTGCCGACCGGCAGATAGGACACCATCACGTCGACCTGGCGCTCCTTGAGGATGCCGACCACGTCAGCCGTGGGGCCGGGCGCCTTCTCGATGATCTGGCTCAGGTACTTGCCCAGGCCGTCGTGGGTCATGCCGCGGTCGACGTTCACGCCCAGGTGCTGCACCTGCTGGAAGACATACGTGTTGTTGGGCTTCGTGTAGATCGCCTCGGACAGATCCTTGCCGACCTTGTTCTTGTCGATGTCGAAGGCGGCCACGAACTCGATGTCGCGGATGTGGTAGCCGCCCAGGTTGACGTGCATCAAACCGGGTACGAATTCGTCGTCGGCGGCGTTCTCGTAGTAGTAGCGACCCTGGACGAGGCTGCTCGCGCAGTTGCCCACGCCAACGATGGCGACGCGGATCTTCTTGCCGCCGCTCTTGCTCGCCGGCTTGCGGCCGTTACCGCTCGAAGTGCCGTTGCTCTTGGCCATGGCTAGTGATTGACCTCCTGATTGGGTGACCGTGATTGGTTGTAGGTGAAGAGAATTCGTTGGATGGTTGTGATGGTTGAGAGGATCGTTATTAGCAGCAGACTTCCGTACATTGCGATCGATGCTGCATCATTCGGGTAGTACGAGGTGCCGACCCCTCCGACAAGTCCGGTCAGGACAAGTCCGACTACGAGGAGCAGCATCCGCACCTCTCGAGGCGCGAAGCCGATGCTGGCCATCCCGGTACCCGGACTGAACCCCAGGCCCTCTGCTCGAGCACGGACGTAACTGACCATCAACGAGGCGGCCATGGCTGTGATTGCGAGAATGCCGCCCCCGCTCGTCGCGCCCTCAATGTCGCGCGCCACGTCGAGACCCCAAAAGATGCCTATGTACACCGCAGCCTCGCCGAGGCGATCGAACGTGCTATCGAGGAATGCCCCGAACTTGCTGACCTTGCCCGTCGCACGAGCCAAGGCTCCATCGAAGAGATCAAAAATGGCGCCGAATGCCACGATCAGGCCCGCGATCAGCCAGCTCTGCCGTGCGGCAAAGAAGGCTCCGACGATCGCGATGCCAAAGCCGACCAGAGTCAGCGCGTTCGGTGAGAACCCAAGGCGGCCGAACAGACCTGCAACCGGAGCCTCAATCGAGGAGCGGATGCGCTGCCGGAGGGAGGCGGGAATGACGCTCATCTAACCAGCCAGTCCGAGCATCTCGCCCTCGCGCGCCCGGAAGTAGTCGAGAACGTCGCGCGACAGGGTGCAGATGACCTCGCGGCCCGCACGCCGTGTGGCGATGACACCTGCCGCGCGGAGGCGGTGCAGGTGCCACGACACGAGGGGCTGCGACAGGTCGACGTGCTCGATCAGCTCGGTCACCGTGGCCGGGGCATGGGCCAGGCGCTGAAGCATCTTGAGTCGGGTCGGATCGGCTAACGCCTTGTGGTAGGCCGCAACCGCGCGCAACTCTTCGGGCGGCGCGGTGATGGCGGCGATGGTCGATCGGATGTGGGCAGGAGAGGGCACGCGGATCCTTGATGGATATATAAACTCCCGTTGATATTAGGACGGTCGCGCCGGACAAGTCAAGGGGCCCTCAACTGATCCTCTAAGGGGGCATACTGGCCACATGACTGAGCGAAGAGGGCGTTTCACGCTCCCGAACCTGCCCACGCCCCGCCTGCCCCGCCGACGCCCGCTCATTCAGCCGACTGAACCGGCGCCAGAGGTGTCGATGGAACCGGAGGGTCCGACGCCGGGTCAACACGGCGATGAAGAGGGCGTTGTCGATTCGGCGATTTACGAAGGCGGGCAGCGCACCGCCAGTCCAGCCTCGATTGCCGACGCAGCCGATGTGCTCCAGGAGCGTCCGGACGCGATGGCGTGGATAGGCCTGTTCCGTCCGCCGCCCGCCCAACTGACGGCCGTCGCCGAGACATTTGGACTGCACGAACTGGCGCTCGAGGACGCCATCGTTGCCCACCAGCGGCCCAAGCTCGAACGGTATGGCGACACGCTCTTCCTGGTGCTGCGCGCGGCGAGCTATCTCGACGAGATCGAAGAGGTCGAGTTCGGCGAGATCCACGTCTTTGTCGGAGCCAACTTCGTCATTACGGTGCGTCATTCGCTTGCACCCGACCTGGCCGACGTGCGCCGGCGCATGGAGGGTGATCCCGAATTCCTGAGCCGCGGCCCGGAGGCGGTGCTGTACGCGATCCTCGACCGCGTTGTCGACGGCTACGCGCCGGTTGTGGCCGGGCTGCAGAAGGACATCGACGAGATCGAGGTCGAGGTGTATCGCGGCGATCCCCAGGTGTCGCGGCGCATTTATGAGCTATCGCGCGAGGTCGTCGACTTTCAACGGTCGACCCGGCCGCTCCTGGCGGTGCTGTCCGGCCTGGAAGCGGGCTTCGAGAAGTACAACACCGACGAGGAGCTCCAGCGCTACCTGCGCGACGTTGCCGACCACGCGACTACGGTGGTCGAGCGTGTCGATGCCTTCCGCCTGATCCTGTCGGACATCCTCACGCTCAACGCGACGCTCGTTAACCAGGCGCAAAACGAGGAGATCAAGCGCCTGACCGAACAGGGCTTCGCGCAGAACGAAGAGGTGAAGCGCATCTCAGCGTGGGCCGGAATCCTGTTCGCGCCGACACTGATCGGCACGGTCTACGGCATGAACTTCAAGGTCATGCCCGAGCTCGACTGGGCATTCGGCTATCCATTCGCGCTCGTCCTGATGTTCGTCGTGAGCGCGTCGTTGTTCCTGGTATTTCGGGCACGCGGCTGGCTGTGAGCCACTCCCCGCGCAACGGGGCGTGGGTGCTCCTAGGCGCCTTGGGTCTGGGCGTGCTGCTTGTCGGCGTTGAACTCATGGTCACGGCCGTGGCTTTGCCAAGCATCATCGCGGACCTCGCCGACTGGACACGCCTGCGCGAGGCGTCGTGGATCGTGAATGGCTACCTCGTGGCGTACATCGCGGTCATGCCGCTGGCCGGCCGGGCGGCCGATCGTTACTCACTCGCGAGCCTGTACGGGCTGTCGCTGGGCGTCTTTGCGATTGGCTCGCTGCTCTCTGGCGCGGCGCAGAGCCTCGAATGGCTCATCGCGGCGCGCGTCGTGCAGGGGCTGGGCGCGGGCGCGATTTTTCCGCTGGCAACGGCCGCGGCGGGCCACCTGTTCGAGGGTCAGACCCGCGCCCGCGCGATCGGCGTGATCGGCGCGCTGTCTTTCCTGGGCATGGCCGCAGGACCGGTCATCGGCGCGGCCGTGCTGTCGCTTGAGGTGCCGGCGGGCATCCTGACTGCACCGGCCTGGCGTTGGGTCTTCTACCTGCCGGCGCCGCTCGCGATCTTGAGCGGGCTCTTCCTGTGGGCCGCGGCGCCTGCCTGGCCCAGGGAAAAAGCCGCCGGACGGCTCGATCTCAGCGGTGCCACCCTGTTCACCGCGGGTCTCGCCCTCGCACTTGTGGCCTTGACCATGTTCGGCGCAAAGGACGTGCCCGACCCGACACTGCTGGCTCTTGCCGGCGCGATCATGCTCGCGCTGGCGCTCTTTCGATTCGGTCGGGCGAAAGACCCGTTCATCGACCCACGCATGTTCCGGGATCGCACATTCAGCGGCGCCGTGTTGATGAGCCTGATCACCGGCTATGCGCTGACCACGGCGATCATCGGCGCGGCGGTGTTCGTCGATCGTGTGCGCTACGCCGGGCCAGCCGAGCAGCAGCTGGCACTTGGCGCGCTGGCCGGTGCGATGGCAATCGGTGCGCTGGGCGCCGGCTTTCTCGTTCGACCCATGGGCGTGATGTGGCCGAGCGTGGCCGGCCTCCTCGCGGAAGTCGGTGGCCTGCTCGTCCTTAGTCGGGCGGATTCTTCGACCGACCTTGCCGTCCTTTGCGTGGCCCTGGCAGTCTTTGGCCTTGGCTTCGGCGTGACCGTGACCGCGCGAACGAGCGGTGCGCTGGAAGCGCTTGGTCGCAAGGCATTCGGGGTTGGCTCGGCCGTGTTGACCGTCGCGCGCATGATCGGCATGGGCACGGGACTCGCCGCGCTCACCGTGCTCGGCTCGAACCGGATCGAGGCGCTCAGCGTCGTCCTCACCGATCCGGTGGCACGCGATGCTGTGCTGCCGCCGACGCTGCACGGGCGGCCGCTCGAGGACTACCTCGTGGTCGATGCCCTGGAGCGCTGGGCGTCTGGCCAGGCCGCGCAGATCCTCGCGTGGACCTTCCTTGTCGCGGCCGCCGTGACGACTGTCGCGATTCTGCCTACGCTCGCGATGCGCAACCGTCCGGGCACACACGGCCGGTCCGCGGAAGGTGAGGACGTCGGTAATGTCATCGAGGAGGCGTCACGAGCGGGGCTCGCAATCTGAGAGCCACACATCGGGCGCACCCGCGCCCTGGGCACTGGTCTGGACAGAGGGGAGCGGCGCGCAGCCGCTGACCAGCCTCGACCAGATCAAGAAGGCCTACACCGACCCGACCTCGCGCTTCTGGATCGACCTGGTTTCGGCCGATGCAACGCTCCTCGCAGCCCTGACCAAGCTGCTTGGCCTGCACCCATTGGTGAGCGAGGACATCCTGGAGCGCAACCAACGCGCCAAGATCGAGCAAACCGGCGATGCGCTGCACCTGGTGATGTTCGCGCTCGGCTATGAGGGCGAAGTCGTGCCCCATGAGCTCGACATCGTGCTGGGGCCGCGCTACTTGCTGACCTCGCACGACACCGACATTGACCTGCGCGGCGCGGCATTCATGCGGCGCGATCCGGGCACACATCTCATCGACGGCCCTGACTTCGTACTCTGGCTGGTAACCGACTGGTTAGTCGACCAATACTTCCCTGTTTTCGACAAGCTCGGCGACGAGATCGACGAGCTCGAAGTCCAGGTTATTCGCAAGCCCGGCGTGTACGTCGTGGAGCGGCTGTTCACGTTACGGCGCGACCTGCTCGAGATCCGCCATACGGTCAACCCGCAGCGCGAGATCTTCAACCAGCTGACCAACCGCGACCTGGCCCTTATCCGGCCCGAGCGCATCGTCTATTTCCGCGACGTCTACGACCACCTCATCCGTCTGACCGACGAGCTCGACTCATACCGCGAGCTGGTCAGCACGACGCTCGACATCTACCTGTCGCAGATCAACAACAACCTGTCAGAGATCATGAAGCGCCTGACCGGAGTGACTGTCATCCTGGCCACGATTGGCGCCATCGCAGGCGTCTTCGGCATGAGCGAGGCCGGGCTCGCGTTCCAGTTCCAGGAAATGTCGGGCTTCTGGCTCGTAACCGCCTTCACAATCATCAGCGCGCTGCTCGTCTACGTCTTCTTCCGGCGACGCGGCTGGATCTAGCCGCTGGGCAGACAAACCCGCGGGTGCGTGGCCGGATGCGCGTCGGCGTAGCTCGCCGGTAGGACGGTCAGCGGCCGGGCGGCGACCTGCAGCTTCGGAATGTGGCCGTGCCAGCCCTCGCTGGTCTGCAGGACGAGCTGGTGCGTGCCGTTGGGGATCTGCGTGATGGTCAGGTCGGTCGCGTGGCGCTTGACCTTGTAGATCTCGTACAGGTGCAGCATGTTGTCGCTCGTGTAGACCTGCACGAGCGCGCCGATCATCGATGCGCCGTCGTTGTACTTGGACGCGTGCAGCAGCGGCGCGAACATGCCGTCCTGGGCGTGACCGTAGATGTACGTCGTGCCGGGCATGCCGGGATTGACGAAGCCAACCATGTATGTCGCGACGTCGCACAGGGGATAGAAGTCAGTGTCACCGGGGACCACGAGGTTGCTGGCGATGAGCGGCAGGTCGATGTCGAGCGAAGGCACGACGACGCGCGTCGCGACGGCATTGCTCGGCTTGCCGGGCGTCGGACGCGGCGTGGGCGCTGGCGTTGGCACCGGAGTTGGGCCGGGCGTCTGGCCTGGGGTCAGCGTTGGCCGCGGTGTGGGCGCTGGGGTCGGCAGGCCAGGTGGCGTGGTCGGAGCGGCAGTTGGATACGGCGTGGGCCAATCGGGGTTGCCGACGGTCGGCGCGGGAGTCGGACCGGGGTTGCCCGGGGTTGGCGCTGGGGTCGGCTCGCTCCCCGGCGGCTGGGTGATGAGCGGCTGGTCTGTCGGATAGTCGGTCGGCAGTCCGCTGGGGGCGGGAGTCGGTGTCTCGCTTGTCCGCGGCGCGGTTGCGCCCGGATCGGCCGAGTCAAGCAGCGGGTTGCCGCCACCAATCAAGGGCGGCGGCGTCTGCCACTCGCCGAAGGCCGACGGGGCATACGACAGCAGGCCGGCGGTGAGCAGCGCGGCACTCGCGCCCATCAGAAGAGTGGGCACGAGCCGATCAAGTAGCCAGAAAACAACCTTCATCAGACGCCTGATGCTACCTCTGCCACCTTTTTCACGCCGTAGTACTCTCGCTTCAATGCGCCTTCCCGACTACTTCGGCGTGCTGGGCGCGCTGATCGTCGGCGGAGTGCTGACCATCGTGCTGCTGGCGGGTGCCCTGGGCACGGCCCCAGCGCTGCCGACTCATCCGCCGGTGTCCATTCCGCCACTTCCGACGCCTTCTGGCAATGGCTCGTTGCCTTCGGTGTTGCCTTCTGGCAACCCTACGGGGGTTACGCTCGTGGTTGGCCAGTCAGCGCCGCCTCTCCGAGTGACGCTGACCGACGGCAGCCTGATGGACCTCGCCGATTTCTCGGGACAGCCCATGTGGGTCAATTTCATGGCCACGTGGTGTCCGCAATGCGCGACCGAGCTGCCGCTGATGGACCGCTTCCAGGGGCAACTGAAGGACCAGATGACAATTCTCGTGATCGACGTTGGCGAAGACCGATCAACCGTTAAGGAATTCATCAAGGGCTTGAACGTTGATCTGACCGTGGGCACCGACCCTGATGGCTCGATCCAGCGCTCATGGGGCGCGAACGCGCTGCCGATCCACTATTGGATCGACGCGGACGGCATCGTGCAGCAGATCGTCTACGGCGGCGCGCCGGAGCAGACGTTCATCGAGGCAGTCACCGCGCTCGTGCCCGAGTTCTCGGCCGGCGACTGAGTCGCCATGCCTGAGGCCGTTGTCGAATCCGGGCGCAGAGTTGCCATCGGTTTGCGTGGCGCGGTGGAAGTCGCTGCACGGCACCTCGAGGGACGGCCGCTGCTCGTCGTGAGCGATTTCGACGGCACGCTCGCACGCATCGTCGACGACCCATGGGGCGCATCGATCCTGCCGCTGGGCAGGCGCGCGTTGCGCTCTCTGGCCGGTATGGCGCAGGTTCACGTCGTTGTTCTGTCTGGGCGCACCGCGCGCGACGCGGCTGCCCGGGTGCGCGTGGGTGGCGTGGCTTACCTCGGCAACCACGGCATGGAGCACGCGTTTCTTTCACGGGGCGGCCGGCCGGAGCGGCTAAAGACTCGTTCCGATGAGGCCACACACGAGGCCGTCCATGCTGCCGAGCGACTTTCTGATGAGGTGCCGCGCCTCGTGCCTGAGTCGTGGCTGGTTGTCGAGCGCAAGCCGCCCGCGGTCGCTTTCCACTTTCGGACCGCGCCCGATCTCGCGCAGGCATCAGCGCAATTGCGCGCCGCCGTTGACCAGCTTGACCCGGACGGCATCCTGCAGCGGTTCCCTGGTCGGCGCGTGCTCGAGCTGCGGCCGTTCGGCGCTGTGGCCAAGGGCGAATCGCTGCGCGCGCTGGTCGAGCGCTACAAGCCGCACGCCGTGTTCATGCTGGGTGACGACGTCAGCGACGCGATGGCATTTCGAGCGTTGCGCGACATGCGCGAACGCGGCGTGACCGACGGTGTCGCCGTGGCCGTCATGGCGCGGCCCGATTACGTGCCGCCAGGCGTCCTTGAGGCCGCCGACGTCGTGTTGCGCTCGCCCGTCGAAGCCACGCGCTTCCTGTCCGCGCTGGCACGCACACTGGGCGCGTGATTGCGTTGCGACCGGTCGATGTCACTGACATCGATGTGTTTTACGACCACCAGGCCGATCCGGTTGCGGCGGCAATGGCAGGGGTCAACTCACGCGACCGAGCGGCGCACGTCGAGCACTGGGCCACCGTCATCCTGGCTAATCCCAGCAACGTCACCAGGACGGTGACGGTGGACGGCGTGGTGGCGGGCAACATTGGCTCATGGATCGACCAGGACGGGAAACGCCTCGTCGGCTACGTCTACGGACGGGAGCTGTGGGGTCGAGGCATCGCCACCGATGCGCTCCGTCAATTTCTCGATCAAGAAATGACCGAGCGACCCCTCTACGCGCACGTCGCGAACTCCAACCTGGGCTCGCAGCGAGTCCTCGAGAAGAGCGGGTTCGTGCGAACCTCCGACCACGCACCCGTCGAAGACGACGGCCGCGAGCTCTTGCTCTACCGTCTGGGTTAGCCGCGGAGAGTTGGCTCGAACTGGCGGATCGTGTCGCGCAGCGCCCGCGAAGGCGGCCGGCGGCCGCGTGAGACCGCGGCCAGGTCGCGCAGCTGGCGCGTCAGCCACCACTGCAGATCTTCCTCGCGAACTGACGCACGCAGGCGGCGGATACGGCCCAGCCGCTCATCGAGGGGCATGTCGAGGGCGCGTTCGAGCATCTCGCCCGTCCCTGCGACGTCGGCCGCGCTGACCATCAACGCGTCGCTCGCGAGTTGCTCGGCGGCGCCCGCGGTCTCACTCAACACCAGGGCCGCCCGGCTGACGATGGCGGCTTCCTTGGCGACCAGGTTCATGCCGTCAACGACAGGGTTCACGAGCACCACATCAGCGAGCGAGAGAGCCGCGATGGCCAGTTCGTACTCGGAGCCATCGAGCAACCAGATCGGCGCCTGATCCGGGTCGGCCAGGCCGTTCACGCGGGCGACGACCTCCCGTACTGCGGAGGCGTAGCGCGCGTAGTCGGGCACATCCGCACGGCTCACCGACTGGATGGCCAGGAATCGAACCGACTTGCGCAGTTCGGGCCGGCGCTTGAGCAGGTTCTCGAAAGCGACGAAGCCGCGCAGGGCATTTTTCGACGGCTCGAGGCGATCAACGCGGACGATCAGCCTGGGCTTGCCCGCGCGTTCGAGGCGCGCCCGCAACTCCGTCTTGCGTTTCTCGACTGCCGGGCTGCGCGCGAATTGGGTCAGGGCGTCAGGCTCGATCGAGATCGGATATGCGCGGACCCAGATGGTGCGCCCTCGCCAGCGAACGTGGCGGCCGTCGGGGTCGACCTCGGCGTCGCGTACGAAGGCGTCGACCGAGTGCAGGAAGTTGGTGGCGTAGCGGTCGGTCTGCAGCCCGACGATGTCATTTGCCAACAGGCCCTCGCAGATTGCGCGGCGCAAACCCTGCGGCAGGACCAGCCACGAGTCGACCGCGGGCCAGGGGATGTGGTTGAAGTGGAGGATGAGCGCGTCGGGCCGCTCGGCACGAATGGCCGCGGCCGCCAGGTACAGGTGGTAATCCTGAAGGAGGACGACCGGCCGCTGTGCGCCCTGGGCATGCGCCAATACGGCCTCGGCGATGATCTCGTTCACGACGCGGTAGCCCTGCTGCCACGCCTTGATGAGCGCCTCATCGACGGTCGGCTCATAGGGCAGGGTGTAGAGCTGGTGCTGCACGAACCACAGGAACGGGTTCGAGACGACGCCGTAGTGCGCCTGCCACGCGTCGCCGGGGATGGGCCGCAGATCGAGTCGCACATCCTGGCCGGGCAGTTCGTGCTGGATCAGGTTCAACAGGGCGCGCTGAGTGCCGTTGCCTGATGCCAATGCCGCCGCGGCCGCACGGTCGTCGCGATCCATCGCCGCGCTGACCCACGTCACGGGCGCTAGCCGACCCATCTCGACGAGGGCGGTCACCAGTCCGCCCGATCCGCGTTTGGCGTTCCACTCGCCCGCTTTGGTGCGGCTGAAAGAGAGCGGGCCGCGGTTGGACGCGACGATTAGCCGCCCGTCGTTTCCGAGGAGGGCAGCAAGGTAGTCGTGCAGCTGTCCGACGCCGTCCGCCACGCCGCGGACGCTACCAGAGTTCACTCCGTTCACGGCTGGCCAAGGCTACCGCCGGTTCCTCCGTGGAACGCGCGAAGCCGGGCTAGAACCATCTCTTCCGCATATCGGCAGCCGCGTGGCTGGGCGTCCTGCCGCAGGTAAGGGGGTCTTAGGGCCGGAGTTCCAAGAGCGGTCCTAAAGCAGCGCCTGTGCTGCTGATTGGGCCATGGCGATCACGGCGATCGTGACCGGCGGGATGAGCCCGATGGCGATCGTGCCGATCGCCGCCAAGGCAAGACCGAGGCGCGTCTGGCCGCCCAACGTGACGGGCGGCGCGCCTTCAGCGGGATCGCGCATGTACATGTAGACCGCGATGCGCAGGTAGTAGAACGCCGCAGCTGCCGCGTTCAGCACCGTCAGCACGGCCAGCAGCGTCAGCCAGCCGCCGACCTGTAGCGCAGCTTGGATGACATACCACTTCGCCCAGAAGCCGGCGAGTGGCGGGATGCCGGTCAGCGACAGCAGGAAGAGCAGCATCAGCGCTGCGAGCAGCGGGGCGCGCCTGCCCAGGCCAGCGAACGTCGCGATCTGCGATGTCACGCCGGGCCGGCGCTGGAGTGCGGCCACAACAGCGAAGGCGCCAAGATTCATGAACGAGTAAGCCACCGAGTAGAAGAGCACCGCTTGCAGGCCGTTCTGCTCTGCCGCTGACCCGACCGGCGCGGCACCGAAGGCCGCGAGACCGACCAGGATGTAGCCAGTGTGCGCGATGGAGCTGTACGCGAGCATGCGCTTGATGTTGTCCTGGGAAAGGGCCACGAGGTTGCCCAGCGTCATCGTGACCGCGGCGAGGATGACGATGAACGGCGTCCAGTCGGCCTTGACGCTGCCCAATGCATCCACAAACAAGCGCAGGATGAGCGCAAAGGCCGCCACCTTGGGACCCACCGACAGATAGCCCGTAACCGGTGTCGGCGAGCCCTGGTAGGCGTCGGGTGTCCAGTAGTGGAACGGCACCGCGGCGATCTTGAAGGCGGCGCCGGTGGTCAGCAGCGCGAGGCCCATGAGCAGCGCGGGCGGGAGACTCGTCAGCCCATTCGTGCCAACCAGCGTGGATACTGACGCCGCGACCTCGCGGATGTTGGTCGTGCCGGTGTAGCCGAAGGTCAGCACCAGGCCGAACAGGAAGATGGCGCTCGAGAACGAGCCGAGCAGGAAATACTTGATGGCGCCCTCTGTCGAAAGCCCGTCACGCTTGGCGTACCCGGCGAGCAGGTAGCCCGGCAACACGAGCAGCTCCAGGGCGAGGAAGAGCAGCAACAGGTCACGCGCACCGGCGATGAGCATGCCGCCGGTAATCGCGAATAACAGCATCGCCGCGAACTCGGCGGTGGGCAGGCCGCGCGGCCGCAGATAGTCAGGGCCAAAGAGAATCGTGAGGAGCGCGATGGCCATGAGCGTCAGGTCGAGCAGCACCGTGAGCGAGTCGGCCACGTAAGCGCCACCGAAGACCTCTTGCGCTCCGGCGAGCAGGCCGATCCCAGGCAACGGACCGACGATCACCACAACGGCGATCAGGATGGCCAGGCCGCCTACGCCAACCACGACCAGCAAGCGGTCGCGGCCGGGCCACGCTATGTCCACCACCACGACGAGCAAGGCGAGGAGAGCGACGCCCGCCGGTGGCAGGAGCGCGAGGATCGTGTTGGCGTCGATGCTGATCATCGGTGCGCTACTTCAGCGCCAGCGCGCCGGGCACCACATGTGCCAGGAAGTCGTTCACCGGCCCCTGCCAGAGCTGAAGCAGTAGTCCGGGGAACACGCCGAAGCCGATCGCCAGCACAATCAGCGGCGCCAGCGTCACGACCTCGGTCCGGGTCATGTCGGTCAGGTGGTGGCCGATGCCCTTGAGAAAGTCAGACAGGTCGCCAAAGATGACGCGCTGGTACATGAACAGCAGGTATGCGGCGCCGAGCATCATCGCCAGCGCGGCGACGGCGGCGACCCACGGATAGAAGTCGAACGCGCCGACAATCGTCACGAACTCGCCGACGAAACCGGCCAGGCCAGGCAGGCCGAGTGACCCGAGGACGAAGAACCCAAACACGGCCGCGTAGACCGGAAGCACACCCGCGAGGCCGCCCATTTTGGCGATGGTCCGGTCATGAGTGCGCTCGTAGATGACACCGACCATCAGGAAGAGGCCGCCGGTCAGGATGCCATGGGCAATCATCTGCAGCAGTGCGCCGTGCAGACCCTGTTCGGTGAAGATGAAGATGCCCAGCGTGACGAAGCCCATGTGGCTGACCGACGAATAGGCGACGAGCTTCTTCAGGTCAGGTTGGACGAGGGCGACGATGGCGCCGTAGACGATCCCGATCAGGCTCAGGACGATGATCAGCGGCGCCCAGTCGTGCGCGGCCTGGGGGAAGAGCGGCACGGCGAAGCGGATCAGGCCGTAGCCGCCCAGTTTCAGCAAGACGCCGGCCAGGATGACCGAGCCGGCAGTCGGTGCCTCAACGTGCGCGTCCGGAAGCCACGTATGGAACGGGAACATGGGCACCTTGATCGCGAACGCCAGGAAGAAGCCCGCGAAGGCGAAGAACTGGAGCGTGGGGTCGAAGCCGAACTCGACCAGCTTCTGGTAATCGAAGGCACCCACCCACGTCCCGGTGTTGGCCTGGTAGGTGTACGCCATGGCCAGGATGGCGACGAGCATCAACAGCGAACCGACGAGCGTGTAGAGGACGAACTTGATCGTCGCGTAGATGCGATTGGCGCCGCCCCAGATGCCGATGATGAGATACATCGGGATCAGGACCAGCTCCCAGAAGATGTAGAAGAGGAACATGTCCATGGCCAGGAAGACGCCCGTCATGCCGACCTCAAGGATGAGGAAGGCGATCATGTACTCCTTCACGCGCTCCTTGATCGGCGCGAAGCTCGCGAGGATGCTGATCCAGGTCAGCGTCGTCGTCAGGACGACCAGCGCCAACGAGATGCCGTCGACGCCGAGCTTGTACTGAATGCCGAATGTCGGGACCCAGTCGGCCACTTCGCCGAACTGGAAGCCTGACTGACCCGGGTCGAACGCGGTCAAGAGCAAGAGCGAGAAGACCCACGCGACGAGCGCGGTGCCAAGCGCCGCCCAGCGGATCCAGTTCAGGCGCTCTTTGGGCAGGAAGGCGATCAGGATCGCGCCGACAAGCGGTGTGAACGTGATGAGCGTGAGGATCGGCAGGCCGCTGACGAGCTGCGTCATCGGGCGATCACGAAGACGTAGGTGACGGCCATGACCAGCAGTCCGGCGGCGATGCCCAGCGCATAGTTCTGGACGTGGCCGGTCTGGATCTGGCGGATGCCGCGGCCGGTGCTCTGGGTAAGTGCTGCGATGCCGTTCACCGTGCCGTCAACCACGCGGACGTCGAACCACCACAGGGCGCGCGCGACGGCGCCGCCGATGCGCACGAAGATCAGGTCGTTCAGCTCATCAAACCACCACTTATTGACGCTCGCGGTGTAGAGCGGGCGCAGGCGGTTGGTGATTGCCTCGATGCGGTTGCGCCGCTCGCCGCCCAAATCGAGCAGACCGAACAACCACAGGCTGAAGGCGACGCCGATGGCTCCGGCCGCGGCACCAATGATCAGCAATATGCCGTCAATGCCGGCGAGCTCGAAGGGCGCATCGTGCAGGCCGAGTGTCTCTGACGCGTGTTCAAAGATCGGGCCGAGCCACTGATGGAGAACCGTCTCCTGTCCAAAGAAGATGCCGCCGCCCAGGTAGAGACCGGCCAAAACCGTTGGGATGGCGAGCAGCAGCAGCGGGACCGTCATCGTGCGCGGCGACTCGTGAACGTTGGGCAGAACGTGCGGGTCGACATGGCTCTCGCCATAGAAGGTCTTGCCCATCAGCCGGAACATGTAGAAGCCGGTCATGACGGCAACGACGATGCCGATCGCCCAGACCCACACGAAGCCGTTCTTGAACGACTCGCCCAGAATCTCGTCCTTGGAGAAAAAACCCGCCAGCGGCGGGATGCCGGCAATCGCGATCGACGCGATGAGCATCGTCGCATGGGTGATCGGGATCTTGCGCCACAGGGCGCCCATCTTGTTCATGTCCTGCTCTTCATGGACCGCGTGGATGACTGAGCCCGAGCCGAGGAAGAGAAGGCCCTTGAAGAAGCCGTGGGTGATCAGATGGAAGATCGCCGCGGTGTAGGCACCGACGCCAAGTCCGGCGAACATGTACCCCAGCTGACTGAGCGTCGAGTAGGCCAGGACGCGCTTGATGTCCTTCTGCGTGAAGGCGATCGAAGCGGCGAGGATCGCAGTGAAGATGCCGATCGCGGCGACGAAGACCATCGCCTGCGGCGCCTGGACAAAGATCGGGTTGGCGCGCGCAACGAAGTAGACGCCCGCGTTGACCATAGTCGCGGCGTGGATGAGGGCGCTGACCGGCGTGGGACCTTCCATGGCGTCGGGCAGCCAGACGTGCAGCGGGAACTGGGCACTCTTGCCCATCGCGCCCATGAACAGCAGCAGCGCGATGCCGGTCATCATCCACGGCGCGATCTGGCCTGACTGAAGCGCGGCTGGCAGCAGCTGGAAGACACCCGGACCAGCGTCGGTCGTCGTGAAGTTGAGCGTTCCCACGGTCGTCCAGACGGCGGCGATGCCAAGGGCGAAGCCGAAGTCACCCACGCGGTTGACGATGAACGCCTTCTTGGCCGCAAGCGCGGCCGATTTGCGGTTGTACCAGAAGCCGATCAGCAGGTATGAGCTGAGGCCCACGAGCTCCCACGCCGCGAACAGCAACATGAAGTTGTCCGCGAGGACGAGCAGCAGCATGCTGAACATGAAGAGGTTCAGGTAGGCGAAGAAGCGCCAACGGCCGTTGTCGTGGGCCATGTAGCCGATGGAATAGACGTGGACCAGCATTCCGATGGTGGTGACCACGATCAGCAGGACCGCGGTCAACGAATCCACGGCGAGGTTGAAATCGATGTGGAAGTTGCCCGCGGGGACCCAGGTGTAGAGCGTGAAGTGGAGGCCCCCGTCGCCGTATGCATGGGCGAAGAGCGTCTGGTAGACGGTGACCATCGCGACCACCCAGGTGACCACGATCATCGACACCGAGATCACCCAGGCACGCTGATGGAGGCGCCGGCCGACCAGGGCGGTCAGCCCAAAACCCGCCAGCGGCAGCGCTAGCAGAAGGACTACCCGGGGTTCGTCAAAGTTCACCCGCAGGCCCGCGCTACTCGCGCATGCTCGAGTATTCGTCGACCAACGGCGTGCGACGGTTGCGGTAGATGGCGATAACGATCGCCAGGCCCACGGTCGCCTCGGCTGCAGCGACGGCCATGACGAGGAGCGCAATCAGCGCCGCGTGCGCCTGGAGCTCAGGCGTGAACGCGCCAAACGCGACCGCCGCGAGATTGACGGCGTTGAGCATCAGCTCGATCGACATCAGCATCGCGATCGCGTTGCGCCGAGCGAGGAAGCCAAAGGTGCCCACACCGAAAAGCAGTGCGGACAGGATCAGGTAGGCGTCGAGCGAGTGACTCACTGGGGTGTCTCGGCGGCGGCGTCGACCGGGTTGCGTACGCGTTCGAGGGTCGCGGGCGCGGGTTCGCCGGGGTCGGCCGAGTCCTCGCGCTTGGCGATGAATACGCCACCGACCACGGCTGCGGTCAGCAACAACGCGACGACTTGCAGCAGGAAGATGTACAGCGAGTCCTGGAAGAGCAGCAGCGCGACCTCGTTTGTGACCGACACCAAACGGTCAGTGACTGCGAGCGGCCAGGTGGTGTTAACGACGCTGATGATGAGGAGCACGGCCACGCCAATTGCCGCGAGCAAGCCAGCCCACGCCTGGCGATGGAAGACGAGCGACAGCGGGCCCGACTTGGACTGGGTCAGCATGATCGCGAACAGCACCAGGATGCTGATGGCGCCGATATAGATCAGGACCTGCGCCGCGGCGACGATGACCGCGCCGGCCAGCGCATAGATCCCCGCGAGCGCCGCAAAGGCGAGCATCATCGCCACGCCCGAGCGAACGATGTCGCGCCCGACCACGACGAAGACCGCCGCGGCGAGCATGATCCCTGCGAGGAGCAGGAACAACAGGTCGTCCCACGCCCAATTCAGGAATGGGACGAACGGCGGCAGTCCGAGGTCTGCCAGCAAGACTCCTGCGGGCACCATCAGTGGTTGTGATCGGCGTGGGCGCCGTTGCCCGAGTGCCCGTTGCCGTTCGCGTGGCCGTTGCCCGACACCCCCGCGGGGAGCATCGGCAGCATCCGGCCGGCATCGATCCGCCGGCCCATGCTCTCGGCACGCGAGGCCCAGTCGCGCTCGTGACGCACCCAGGTCATCTCCGTGTCGCGCTCGATGGAACTGATCGCCAGCAGGTCGATCTGGGGATCTGCTCGGTTCTCGTGGCTGAGCTCGAAGTCGGGACCGCAGCGCAACGCGTCGTAGGGGCACGCGTCGACGCAGATGCCGCACAGGATGCAGCGCGACTCGTCGACCTCGTACTTCTCGAGAACTCTTGGCTTGGGCATCAACGCTCCGGTCGGACAGGTCTCGGCGCAGCGCCCGCAGCTCACGCACGGGGTGGTGTTGAGGCTCATGTCGAGCGGCGTGGTGACGAGCGTGTCGAAGCCGGTGCGCATGAAGTCATAGCACGCGGCGCCGACGACCTCCTTGCACACGTTGGCGCAGCGGCCGCAGTCGATGCAGCGTGACGGCTCGCGCAGGATGAAGGCATGGCTGTCGTCGCGGATGTAGTCATGGTTCGTGCCGGTGAAGCGGTTGTCGTTGACGCTCCGGAGGGAGAAGCCGGTCCGCTCGGGCTCGAGTGTCTTGAGGGTCGTGCCGTACTCGATGCCCTGGCGGCGCAGGTCGCAGTAGCCGATTGCCTCGCAGGTGCACTGCAGGCAGCGCTTGGACTCGGCCATTGCTTCCTGCTGCGTGTACGGGATCTCGTACTCGACGTAGCTCTTGTTGCGCACTTCCGCCGGCATCGCCTTGAGTCGGAGGCGCGGCTCCTTCACTTCCTGCGTGTAGGGCACGATGTTCAGGAACTCGGGCTGCGGCTCGGCGAGCGTCTGGCGCGTCTTGATCTCGTCGAGGTCGAGGCCCTTCAGGTACGCGTCGATCGCGTACGCGGAGCGGCGGCCTTCAGCCGTGGCCTGGACCACGGTCGCGGCGCCCACGCGCACGTCGCCGGTGCCGAACACGCCCTTGCGACCCGTGCCGAATGTGACCGCATCGGCCTGGAGGCGGCGGTTCTTGGTAGCGCTGATGCCCGCGGAACCGTGGCTTAGCCAGTCGAGCTGCGGCCCCTGGCCGATGGCCAGGAGGACGCGGTCGCAGTCGATCACGAATTCAGTCCCCGCGACGGGCTCCGGGCGGCGCCGGCCGGACGCGTCGGGTGCGCCCATGGCCATCCGCTGAAACTCGACGCCGGTGACCTTGTTGGCCTTGTCGGTCACGACGCGCGTCGGCGCGGCCTGGAAGATGGCGCGCGCGCCTTCCTCGAGCGCCTCGTGCACCTCGTTCGAGGCGGGCATGTCCTTCATGTCGCGTCGGTAAACGAGGGTCACTTCCTTGGCACCCTGGCGGACCGAGGTACGGGTGCAGTCCATCGAGGTGAAGCCACCGCCGATGACCACGACGCGCTTGCCCTTGTGCCCCGGATAGGGCAGGCCGAGCGTCGCGATGCGCAGGTACTCGAGCCCATCGAGCACGCCGTCGGCCTCTTCGCCGGGCACACCCAGCTTGTTGGTCTCGTAACAGCCGATCGCGACGCACACCGCATCGAAGCCCTGGTTCTGGAGGTCGTCGATGGTGAAGTCCTTGCCGAGCTCGGCGTCGCACACCATCTGGCCGCCGAGGTCCGTAACCGACTGGTACTCAGCCTCGAGCACCTCGACCTTGGGCAGGCGGTACTGGGGGATGCCGTAACGGAGCATGCCGCCCGGCGCAGGGTCGCGCTCGAACACGGTCACGTCGTGACCGGCGATCAGCAGGTAGTACGCCGCGGACATGCCCGCCGGGCCTGAGCCGATGACGGCGACACGCTTGCCCGACTTGGGCTGGACCTCGAACGGCACCGGCGCCTTGATGCCGTTGGCCTGCGCGATCAGGACCTGGTCGCCGGCATAACGGTGGCTATCGCGGATCGCGATCGCTTCCTCGACCTCGTCGCGGCGGCAGTGCTCTTCGCACGGCGCTGGGCACACGCGACCAAGGACGCTGGGGAACGGAATTGTGCGCTTGAAGATGCGCGCCGACTCGGCGAAGTTGCCCTCAGTGTTGGCCTTGAGAAAGCCCGGGATGTCGATGTGGCTGGGGCACTTGTTCTGGCACGGCGGCAGGCAGTAGGCGTTGTGGTCGGAGAAGATCAGCTCGAGGTTGGTCTTGCGGATCTCGCGCAGCCGCGGGGTCTGCGTCTGGATCTTCATGTTGGGCTCGGCCGCGCGCGAGCACGAGATGGGCGGGTTCTCCTCGCCCTCGACGTCGACGACGCACATGCGGCACGCGCCAAAGCCGGGCAGCTTGGGCTCGTAGCACAGCGTCGGCACGTCGATGCCGTTGTCGCGGCAGATCTCGAGGATCGTCTGGCCCTCGCGCCCCGTGAACTGCTTGCCGTCGACCTCGACGGTGAAAGTCGGCGAGGACAGCCGGCGCTGCGGCGCCTGCGTCTCGAGCAGCCGCTCAACAGGGGCGTCGGCCGCTTCCGTGTAGGGCTGGGGCAACGTGTCGGTCATGCCGTCACCGGTTGGGCCACGCGCACAGACTCGCACACCCCGGCGGGACAGGTGCCGTGGCTGAAATGGGCGTCGAACTCATCGGCGAAGAAGCGCATCCCGGTCAGGAGCGGGTTGGGCGCGCAGTACTCGAGCCCGCACAGGGCCGCGGCGCGGACGTCGTTGCCAAGATCGACCAGGTTCTTGGCGTCTTCGGGCGATGCCAGGCCGGTCGTCGCCCTGG
>JBDTVN010000013.1:0-20391 GCA_040007155.1 Chloroflexota bacterium | reverse complement strand
CCCAGGCGCGCGGCGGGATCGTGGCGTTCCTCGATCTGTGCCGCATCTTCGATCCACTCGAGGCGGTCGCACGCGGCATCGATCTGCGCTGGCTGCTGGTGTTGCGTCCGGCCGACGCGGCCGAGGGTTGGGCGCTCGCCGCGGCCCTTGTTGCGGGGCGCCAGATCGACCTGTTGGTCATCGACCTGCCTGAGCGGCTGCGGCCCGTCAATGACGCGCCGCTGCGTCGTCTCGCGGCACATGCGCGGCGATCGAGCGTGCGCATGATCGTGCTCGAGCCGGTCAATCTGGCTCCTGCAGTTCACGGCGCGCTCGCCGAATCGGTCGCACTGCGGCTCGAGCTTGAGCCGCGCGGTTGGCTACGCGCGGGGCGCGACATCGTTGGCCGTTGCGTGGCAGTCAACGTGGCCAAGAATCATTTCGGCGCGCCGGGCCGCGCAACTGAGATCGAGATTCGCTACCTGGTCGACGGCGAACATGCCGCCGGCTTATCGCGCGAGCTGGATCAGCCGCTCCGACTGCTCCACACCGCCTGACGCTGGACGCAGAAGCCAGCCGCCATCGACTGATTCGACGACTCCTCCTCAATGCGACTGCTGTATCTCGATTGGCCGCACCTCTGTTATCGGCTAGAGGCTGCCCGATTGGAGTTACCTGAGGCAGAACCCTTGGTTGTCCTCGGTGGTCAGCCGTGGGAGCCGGGCGAAGTGGTCGACTGCAGCCCCGCCGCGCGTCGATTGGGAGTCGAACGCGGACTACCGCTGGGCACGGCCCATCGCCTGGTGCCGGAGGCGCGCTTTCTACCGGCTCGCTTACCTACCTACAAACGCACCATGGAGGTGGCGCTCGACGCGCTGGCCAACTTCACGCCGTCGCTCGAGGCAGTGCCGAGCCCGCAAGAGCGCGGCTTCGGCCAGGTGCTGCTCGGCATCGAGGGGCTGCATCGGCTCTGGGGTGACGAGGAGACATTGACCTCCCGCGTCGTCGACATAGTCGCGCGACTCTTGCCGGGAACGCCGCGCATCGGCATCGCCAATAGTCGGTTTGGGGCGCAGGTCGCGGCCGTCATCGGGCAGGGCAAGCTCGAGCGAGTGCCGATCGGCGATGCCGCGGTTGAGGCGGCCTATCTCGCGCCGCTCTCGATCAAGCTGCTGCCGGCTGATGATGAGACGCGCGAGCGGTTGCGCGGCTTCGGGCTGACGCGCATTGGCCAGTTCGGCGCGCTTTCGCGATCAGCGGTCATCGCGCGCTTCGGTGCGGAGGGCGGCGAGCTGCATGACCTGGCGCGTGGCCTCGACGGCCGGCAGCTGCGACCGCGCAAGCCCATCGCCCAGCTCCGCGCTGAAGCGGAGCTCGAGCCACCGGTTGAGACGCTCGAACCGCTGCGCTTCCTGCTGCGCAACATGTGCCAGGCGTTGTGCGAGCAGCTTGCCGCGCGCGGTGCCGGCGCAACCCGGGCGCTGCTCCAGCTCGACGTGGAGGGCGGCAATCCCGTGCTCTTGGAGCAGATCTTGCCTGAGCCGGCTGCCGCGCCTGAGTTGCTTGAGCGTCTGCTCTTTGCGCGGCTGGGGAGTACGCGCATGCCAGCTGCGCCAGTGACGCGGCTTGCCGTCGAGTTGCGCGGCGAGCAGGTGGTCGCGGGGCAGCAGCTCGGGCTCTTCGCGCCGCAGCTGGCGCGTGCCGCGCGGCTCGACTGGCAGCTCATCGGTCTTGCGTTGCGCTTCGGCCAGGATCGGCTACTGCGTGCCCGGCTGCTAGATCCAGAAGCGGCGCTGGTAGAGGCTCGGTCGGAGCTGTTCGCCGCCGGTAAGTCGGCTGCGTGAGCGATGACGCGCCTGGTCGGCCACCACCCGCGGATTGACGTCGATCTCGATTCCTTTGGGCAGCCGGCGCGACTGCGCTGGGAGGGCAGCAGTCTCCCGGTCGAGGTGTGCAATCGCTGGCGCGTCGATGAAGCCTGGTGGCGCCGCCCGGTCAGCCGCGACTACTACAAGCTAGCCGGCACCAGGTTGTTGGCGCTTGTCTACCTCGACCGCGTCGACAACACCTGGCACCTCGAGCGCGTGTTCGACTAGGACGCGATCGCGCCCCTTAGCGGAGGGTTGGCGGGCCGCCCGCAGGGATGGCGAAATAAACGATGCTCACGACGAGGCCGACAAGCACGACCACGAGCACAGCGGCGAAAAGGATCTGGAGGCGGGGCACTTCCATCGCGCCAAGGATATGGCGCGGCGGGCGCAGGTGGCGACTAGGGAGTCGCGGCCGCGGCGATGCCCAGAACGGCAGGAAACGCAAAGAGGATCAAATAGATCGCCAGGCTGGCGAGGACGACCGCGCGAAGCAGCGGCAGGGCGGCGCGCAGCGATGTCATCGACTGTGTGACGAGCACTGCCCCGCGGCCTGTGACGCGACACCACCGCAGGCCGGGAATGGCCGGTCGACTAGGGGTGGGCGGTCGGCGTTGGGCTCGGTGAGGGTGAGGGCGTGGGCGTGGCTGAAGGGGCAGGTGTCGGCGTCGGCGTGGCCGGACCCGGCGTAGGTGTAGGTGAAGGCGGATGGATCTGGTTGTACAGCCGCAGTGGCGCCCACTGATCACCCCACGGCAGAACGTCGATCGGGTTCACGTGCTCGCGGATCTTCTCGGGGTAGCCGTACTTCCACAGGTACTGGACGATGCCCTGCCAGGCGCCGTCCATGCGGATCAAGCTGTAGTGGACGTGGCAGCCGGTGGCCGCGCCGGTCTCGCCCTCGACACCGATCTGGTCGCCGCGATGAACGAACTGGCCGACTTCGACGGTCGCCTCCTTCAGGTGCATGTACAGGCTGCGATAGCCGTTTCCGTCGTCGATGACCACGGCGATCGCCAGAAAGGTGGGGTGGCCGTTGCGGACCGTTCGGTTGTAGATGTCTTCGGGGTGGCCCTGGTAGCCGATGTATTGGTCGAACGTTCGGTCGTTCACCAGCACCGTGCCGTCGTGCGTCGCGTAGACGGTGTCGCCGCAGTGCGTGGCCAGGTCGAGACCGTCGTGGTAGCCAACGCCGTCGATCTCGATGAAGTTGCCGAAGTCGCGCGGCGCGAACTTGCTGGTGATCCAAGGGCGCTTGAGTGGCCAGCCATAGCCAGTCAGTTGCTTGGGGCCGACGGAGTGCTCGGGGCCGACCTTGTCGGTCGAGGTTGGCGGCGGTTGGGTTGAAGGTGTCGCGGTTTGGCCGGGAGCGCAGCACTCGGTCGGACCGGGACTGCCGGGGCTCGCCTGAGCCACGAGTGAATTGGTGGGATGGCCAGCGACGAGGTTTGCGCCGGGGCGGAAAAAGGTCAGCGCGATGGCAAGGGCAAAGAGGCCCAGCGCGCCACCAAGAATGGCCGCCAACGCGGCCGGGCGCGACGTCACGCGAGCGCGATGGAAGTCAGGCGACGGGGCACGCGGCTATGAAACCACGCTGTGCTGTGAGTCGCGTTGCACTTAATTCGAACGGATTGTCAGACTAGAACATCCGTTCTATTCTCGCGGAGTGTCAGTCGCGTTCGCCGAGTTGCACTGCCACTCCAACTTCTCGTTCCTCGATGGGGCGTCGAGCGTCGATGACCTGGCTGAGCGAGCGGTCGAACTGGGGTTGCAAGCCGTTGCGCTGACCGACCATCAGGGCCTGTATGGCGCGGTTCGATTTGCGACCGCAGCTCAAGAGGCGGGCCTCCGGCCAATCGTCGGCATGGAGATCGAGTTGCTCGACACCATTGCGCCGGACCCGGGTGGAGTCGTGCTCCCACGGCGGCGCCGCAAACCGCGCGAACCCCAACCCGCCGATCACCTGCCGTTGGAGCCACCGACTGACGGCCGGGCGGTCCGACCAGCGATCGAGCGCCTCCGACCGCCCGGACATCGCGTTCCGCGAAAGGAGGATCTGCGCGGTGTGCGGCCGCGCGAACTGGGTCCGCACCTTCTCCTCGTGGCCCGCGACATGACCGGGTATCGCAGCCTGTGCCGGCTGGCCAGCGCCGCACAGCTCGCGGGCACGAAGGGCGCGCCGCGCTACCTCCACTCACTCGTCGCGGACAACACGGAAGGTCTATTGGCGCTCTCTGGTTGCCGCCACGGGGAGGTCGCGCGGCGGCTCCTGGTGGGTGACCGCGAAGGTGCTCGCGCGGCCGCACTGCGTCTCGCGGCGCTGTTCGGCGAGGACAACTTCTTCATCGAGCTCCAGCACCACCTGCTACCCGACGACGACTGGCTCGTCGAGGAATCGGTCGATCTCGCGCACGCGGCTGGTCTACCTGTCGTCGTCACCAACGACGCGCACTACGCGCGGCCGGCCGCGCGCGAACTGCAGGACGTGCTGGTGTGCATCAAGCACGGCAAGACGCTCGAGGAGAGCGGCCATCTGCGTCGCGCGAACGGCGAGTACCACCTCAAGTCAGGTTCGGAGATGGCGGCGCTGCCGCCCGGATCGGGTGCGCTGGGAGAGTCGGTAGCCCGCGCCTGGTCGGAGGGGATTGCCGCCGCCGGGGAAATCGGTGCCAGGTGCTCGGTCAACTTCGACTTCGAGCAATACCGCTTCCCGGGCTTCCCGGTGCCGTCGGGCGAAACGGCGTTCGGCTATCTCGAGGGTCTGTGCCACGAGGGCATGCGCAAGCGCTACGTGCCTCTCCGGCCTGCGGTCGTAAAGCAGCTGGCGCACGAGCTCGAGGTCATCGAACGTACCGGCCTAGCCGAGTTCTTCCTGATCTGCTGGGACATCATGCGCTTCTGCCGCGACCGCGCGATCCCGGCGCAGGGCAGGGGATCGGCCGGCGACTCGATCGTCGCCTACGTGCTCGGGATCACCCGCGTTGATCCCATCCGCCACAAGCTGCTCTTCGAGCGCTTCATCAACGAGGGCCGCACGTCCTACCCCGACGTCGACATCGACTTTGCGTCGTCGCGGCGCGAGGAAGTCATCCAGTACTGCTATGAGCGCTACGGCGAAGCCCATACCGGGATGGTCTGCAACCTCGTCACATATCGGGCGCGGTCGGCGGTGCGCGAGGTTGGCTACGCGCTGGGATTTCCGCGGCCATTGGTCGATCGCGTCGCCAAGGCTTTGGAGACGTACGACTCCGTCATGGTCCGGCGCGACCTGGAGGCGGAGGGCGGTTTCGCCGAGTTCTTCACGCCTGTCGTCGCGGGCGCGCCGGGCGCGGACGTCGCCCAGGCACGCGGCCTGGTCGACGGCATGGGCCAGCTCGCGCCGGTAACCGTGGTGCGACCGGGGAGGCGTGGCTCGTCGGACGATGAGGGCGGCCCGGGCGACACGCCGGTCAGCGTCCGCTGGCTGCACGCCCAGGATCGCGCCGCGGAGGTCCGCGACGCTGAGGTCCGCGACGCTGAGGTCCGCGACGCGGAGGTCCGCGACGCTGAGGTCCACCCGGTCCTGACCCGCCCACCGCGTCGCATCGACCCGAGCGTACCCGCACTATCACTACGGCCGCCACTCGGAGACGATCCGGTGACCGGCGGAACCTCCTTGCGGGCCAAGTCGGAGCGGACCCACGCTCAACCCGAGTCGCCAGGAGGTCCATCCACGGCGGTTAGTGCCCTTGATAACCATAGTGCGGGTACGGCGGCCAACAGTGAGGGGTCGACGAGCGGGCTAACGCCGTGGGAGAGGTGGCTCGAGCTCACCGCGCGCATTGACGGCTTTCCGCGACATCTATCGATTCACACCGGGGGAATGCTGATCACCGCCGCTCCCCTGGTTGACATCGCGCCCCTCGAAAGAGCCACTATGCCGGGTCGTGTCGTGGTGCAATACGACAAACGCGACATTGAGACGCTCAAACTGATCAAACTCGACCTGTTGGGCCTGCGCATGCTCTCATCGATCGACGATGCGCTCAGAGACATCAAGGCCGACTGCGCGGTCCATGTCGACCTTGACCGGTTACCGGAGGACATCCCCGAGGTCTTCCGCATGATCCAGGCCGCGGACACGGTGGGCGTCTTCCAGATCGAGAGCCGCGCTCAGATGCAGACGCTCCCCCGAAGCAGGCCCACGACGCTCGACGATCTGGTCGTGGAAGTGGCGATCATCCGGCCCGGCCCCATCCAGGGCAACGCCGTTCATCCCTACCTGCGCCGCCGCCAGGGCATCGAACAGGTCACATATCTACATCCCAGCCTCCAGCCGGCGCTCGAGGAGACGATGGGCGTGATCCTCTACCAGGAGCAGGTCATGAAGATCGCCATCGACGTGGCCGGCTTCAGCGCGGGTGAGTCGGACGGTTTTCGCAGGGCCATGGGCACCTGGCGCTCAACAAGAGAGATGGAGAAGCTCCACGAACGCTTCGTGAATGGCTGCATCATTCGCAATGGGCTCACGCCAGAGCAGGCTGAGGAGCTGTTCCGCCAGGTGTCGGCCTTCGCCAGCTTCGGCTTCAACAAGAGTCACGCGGCGGCATTCGCCCGGACCGCCTACGAGTCGGCATTCCTGAAGCTGTTCTACCCCGCGCAATTCGTGGTCGGGCTGATCAACGCTCAGCCCATGGGCTTCTACCCGATCGAGGTGCTGGTGAACGACGCCAAGCGCCACGGAGTAGCTGTCCTGCCGGTCGACGTGAACAGGAGTCGCTACCTGTCGACGACCGAGTGGGTCGGAATGCCCGATGAGCCGCTCCCCGACGGCGCTGGCATAGAGCGAAAGCCAATCGCGGTCCGTTCTTCTGGTTGCGTGGTGCCCGATCAGCAGTCGCGCGACCGCTGGGCCGCGCCAACCGCGCTGGGCTACGGCATCCGCCTGGGCCTGGGCCTGGTCAAGGGGATCGGCGAGGCCGAAGGGGAGGCGCTCGACGCCGAGGTCGCGGCGCGTGGCCCGTTCACGTCGCTGGCCGATCTATCGGCGCGGACCGAGCTGCCCGAGGAAGTCATTGCGCGTCTCATCCGCGCCGGCGCGCTCGACTCACTGGGTGAGCCACGAAGGAAGCTGTTGTGGCAGTTGCGCGAGGTTGCCGGCGCGACCCGCAAGACCCAGAGCCTCGATCTCCGACTGCCACCGACTGCGGCGCCCGACCTGCCGCCACCAACCGAGCTCGAACGCCTGGGTGACGCCTACGCAATCCTGTCGCTCGACGCACGCCGCCAGGTCATCGAGCTCTTCCGTCCGGCGCTCGATTCACTGGGTGTGACCACCAACGGCGCGCTCGTCGACACGCGACCGGGTCGGGTGAAGATCGGCGGGCTCGTCGTTACGCGTCAGCACCCCATGACCGCCAAGGGCACCGTGTTCCTGGCGCTCGAGGACGAGACCGGCATGGTCAACGTCACGCTCTGGCCGGACACCTGGGCGCGTTTCCGCGGCACCGTGCGGCGGCATGCACTGCTGTACGTGGAGGGTCGGCTGGAGCGTCAGTCGGACGTGGTCAACGTGATCGCCGACCGGATCGAGTCACTGGCTGCGGTTGCGCGTCCGGCGGGCGGCCCCAATCAGCCGCAGGGTGTCAGGCACATGGGCCACGCGGGCATGCGCCGCGTGGGCTGAAAACCGAGCTCGAGCGAGGCTCTAGGAGCGCCCCTTGAAGACGCTGCGCGATGCCTGTCGCGCCGCGCGTCGTTTCTCTCGCTCCTGCGTTTCCTTATCGCCACGCTTCTTGTTGCTGTTCTGCTGCATGTTGCGCAGGAAGTTGCGATACCACGCCGCGAAACCGCCGGCGAACGTGCCCAGGACTGCGCCCGTAACCATGTACGAGACGATGCTCAGCGCCGCCTGATCTGGCGCAACGTCTGTCCCGACGGGGAGCGTCGCCACGATCGCGATGCCGTACAAAGCGCCACTCAGGAGGCCCAGGATCATGCCCACGAGGTACGACGCGCGCGGCGCTAGGAAGCCCGCGATGAAGTAGGCGAACAGGCCCTGCGGCACCAGGAAGAACTGCAGGTACAGCGCGATCCAGGTCTGCAAATCGACCGGGACGCCGTAGATCACCAGCGCCAGTACGAAACCCACGAGCACGAGCAAGAACGGCACCCACAGCATGGGCTTCGCGCGGAACATGCCTGGCAGCTGGCGGGCGTCTTCGACAATGTTGGGCATCTTGAAGAGCGCTGTGCGCGGAGCGGGGGCCGCTTCGTCAGCCTCGATCTGATCGTCGAGCTGGTCATCCTCGGTCAGCAACGCGCGCTGGTCGTCGCGGTTGCGCCTGCGGGCTTCGGAACGTGACGTGTTCTTGGCGCGGGCCAAGGCCGATCTCCTTCAAAAATGGTGGGACTGCGCAGGATGCTAGCGCATGGTCGGTGCAAGGCCGGATAAGCGACTGATAAGCGGCGCTGGTCACTATCGGCCACCTGGCCCGCCGCTGCCTTCCCGCCGCGGGAGGTCCTTTGGTCGTGGCTGCTGCGCGGGTTCGGGTTTTCTGGTTGGCCATTCTGGTCGCGCTGGTCGGGGTGGCGCTCGCGCCGATCGGCGTATCGGCCGTTTCCTGGCCAGTGTCCACGGGCCTGCTCGTGAGCGAGGTCGTGACCGGTGGCGCCAGCGCGTCGGACGAGTTCGTCGAGATTTACAACGCGTCCGCGGCCGACCTCGACATGGGTGGGCTCGAACTCGTGTACGTAACGTCGAGCGGCTCAACGGTGACGCGCAAGCAGACCTGGACCGCGTTGTCGCTGGGCGGGCATCGGCATCTGCTGATCGCCAATTCGTCCGGTTTGTACGCGGCCGGCGCGGACGGGACATACAGCGGCGGACTCTCTGCGATCGGTGGGTCGCTCGTCTTACGAACGTTGGGCGGCGTCGTGATCGACGCTTTGTCGTGGGGCGATGCGGCATCGTCCTTTGTTGAGTACCAGGCGGGTGTCGCGCCATCCGCTGGCTCGAGTCTCGAACGGAAACCTGGGGACACGGCCGGCAATGGCGCAGATACCAACGACAACTCCGTCGACGCGGCCGTCAATCCATCACCCGTCGCCCAGAACCTCGCGGCCGCGCCAGTGCCAGCCATCGTGGCGACGGCAACTCCCAGTCCCACGCCAACTCCGAGTCCGACACCGCTGTGTTCATGGGCGCCGCCGCCTGCGCCGCTGCCGTTTCCGACGTCCGCGCCCACCCCGACGCCAATGCCGACTGGGCCGATCGTTACCCTCAGCGGGCAGCTAACGACCGCAACTGGCGTGATCGATTTTGGTCGAAGCGCTTACCTCGACTTCGGCACAGGCGGAATCGCGCTCTATCTGGCATCGGCCGACTGGCCAGCCCTTGCAGCCGGCACCTACGTCTCTGCCACGGGCGTCCTCGGCGAGCGCCACACAGAAGCGACGCTCGTACTTGGCTCGGCGGCCGATCTCGTATTTGTCGCGCCAGGCGTGCGACCCAGCCCGATTTGGGCTGCAACCGGCCTCGCCTGCGAAAGCCTCGAGTCGCGCCTGATCGCCGTGCAGGCGTGGGTCACCCAAACCGCTGTCGTCGATGACGGCACGGGGCCGCTCAACCTGATCGTGCCGAGCGGCGTTGTGATTGGCACTGACGCCCTCGCGCCCGGCAACCTGGTCGAGCTGGTCGGCGTGCTCAGCCAGGTTGAGCAGACCATCGACGGCTTAGGTCACTACGCGCTGATCATTAGCGACGCGGCGGATGTCCTCGTTCTCAGCGGACCTGCTTCGGCCACGCCGACGACGAGCCCGACTCCCGCACCAAGCCCAACTCCAACCCCGACCCCGAGCCCCTCGCCATCGCCCACGCCCAACCCCTCGCCATCGCCAACGCCCGGCCCCACGCCCGCGCCGACCGCGCTACCGATCGCCAATGCGCGCCTCGCGCCGATCGGCGCGCACGTTCAGGTCGACGGCGTGGTGACAGTCGCCGTAGGTCGAATCCTGGGCGACTCGGTCGTCGCCATCCAGGACGAGACAGCCGGCATCTACGTCCGCATGCCGGTCGGTGCTCCGTCGGTCGCGCTCGGACAGAGGCTCGAAGTCGGTGGCGTCCTCGCCGCGCCGTACGGCAACCTCGAGATCCGTCCGACCTCGGCCGAGGTGGCCGTTATCGGTACGGCCGCCGTGCCCGCGCCGCGCCCGTTGGCGGCGGTCGAGCTCAGCGAAGCGACCGAAGGCATCCTCGGGCGGATAGATGTAATGGTCGACAGCGTCGAAACATCATCGAGCGGCAGCCTCACGCTGCTCGTCCACGACGACACGGCCTCGACGCGCGTCTTCTTCCATGCGCCGCTCGGCGCGGTCGCGGCGACATACAAGTCCGGCCAACGGCTGGAAGCTTATGGGCTGGTTGGTGACCGCCTGGGCCTGTACCGCATGTGGCCGCGCGACCTGACCGACGTGACCGTACTGACCCAGCCACCGACACCGACGCCTAAGCCGACGCCGACGCCCAAGCCAACCGCGACGCCCGCCGCGCAGCCCACACCAACGGCGAAGCCCGCCGCGACTCCGACCGCAAAGCCGACCGCGATAGCGAACCTGTCCATCGCCGCCGCAATTCGAGCACAAGGTCAAACGGTGTCGATTTCCGGCGTCGTAACGACGCGGCCAGGGTTGCTCGACGCGGACGCCCAGCGCATCACGCTCCAGGACGCGAGCGGGGCCATCCTGGTGCGACTACCCGCCGAGTTCGACACACAGCCCGGCCGACGCCTGACGGTTAGCGGCGTGGTCGGCACCTACTACGGCGCGCCACAACTAACCACCGCGACGGCCGCAGACCAGGGAGCGACGCAGTTGGACGCGACCGAGGTCCGATCCGCGCCAATCTCGCCAGGACTCGAGTGGCGCCTCGTCACTGTCACTGGCACGATTGAGTACGTCCACAAGGACGGCGAGGCGTGGCGCGCCGAGCTGACACTGCCGGGCGGCGGCGTGCCGATCGTGGGCCTCGAGCGGAGTGGCATCGCGTCAACCGCGCTCGAGGCCGGTCGCAAAGCGACGATCACCGGCATCGTCAAACGCGCGTACCCAACGGCGAGCGACCAGCGTCTGGCGGTCGTCCCGCGCAACGCGGCAGACATCAATCTGGGCGCCGCGCCCCAACCGACCGGCCACCCCGGCGGACCGACGCCAGCGCTGGGCTCTACGCCCAGGCCAGGGTCGACGCCGCTACCGACCGCACCTGGGCAGCACGCCGGGCCATCAGCATCGCCCGCGCCCGGATCCACCGTTCTCGTCGGCGGCGCGGTCCGGACGATCGGCGGCACCATCGTCGTGCTCACCGACGCGTCGGGCGACATCACGCTCGAACTGATCGGCGCCGCCGCGCCGCTTGCGGCGACGCTCCACCCCGGTGACCTGATAAACGCCACGGGCACGCTCAGCGCCAACGGCCACGTGGTCGTCGACGATCCAACGGCTATCGCGCGCCTCGGCGCCCAAGCCGCAGCGCCAACGCCCTCGGCGACGTCGACGATCACATTCGCGGGTCCGCAAATCCATCAAATCGCGGCTGATGAACCAGCGCCAGTGGGTCCCTTGCTGGCCTTGCTGGCCTTCCTCGGCTTGGTCGGGATGCTCGTAGTCGGAGCCTTCGCATGGAGGGTCGGCTGGTTAAATCGGGTCCGAAACTGGCCAAATCGGCTCAAGCAGCGATTGACCCGGATTTGACGCTCAGTTGAGCGTGGGGTTACCGTCCTTGCGTCGCACGCGCTGAGCGTGCCGCTCGGAGGTCCCCTAATAACTGATCCGCGCGTGTCGCTGCCGGAATCTGACCGGGAATACCACATCGACCTCGCTCGGGGCGAGCTGGCCGAATACATCCTCCTGCCGGGCGATCAAGATCGGACGGCGAAGGTGGCCAAGCGCTTCGAGAACGTCGAGTTCCAGCGCCGCCATCGTGAGTTTGCCAGCGCGACCGGAACATTCAAGGGCCGGCGGATTTCGGTCGTGTCCACCGGCATCGGCGCCGACAACATCGAAATCGTCATAGCCGAGATCCTGGCGATCACCGATAAGCCGACTTTTATGCGCATCGGCTCGTGCGGGGTTCTGCGCGACGACATCGCCCTGGGCGACCTTGTGATCAGCACCGGCGCGGTCCGCCTCGAGGCTACGACCAAGTACTTCGTGCACGAGGGCTATCCGGCTGTGGCCGACTACCGCGCCGTCGCCGCGCTGGTGGAGGCGGCCAATCGGCTGGGCCACAAGGCGCACCTGGGCGTGACCGCGACGGCGCCGGGCTTCTTCGGCGCCCAGGGACGGCCGATTCCACAGCTGCCGATCCGCTTTCCTGGCCTCGCCGACGAGATGGCTCGTCAGGGCGTCGTGAATTTCGAGATGGAGGCGTCGGCGCTGATGGTGCTGGCCGCGTTGGCTGGCTGCAAGGCGGGCGTGGTGTGCGCCGCGTACGCTCAAAGAACGAGCGGCGCTTTCGTGACCGGCGACCAGCGTGACCGCGCTGAGGCCGCCTCTATCGATACGGGGCTAGAGGCTCTGAGCCTGCTGGCCGAAATGGATGAAGCCGTGCACGCTCAGGGAGCATTGCATTGGCGGCCCTCCTTGTGGGTGCCAAAGGTGGCATCCTGAGGGGGAACCACTCAGGGAACCTGGGCAAGTGTCCCGGGCCCGACCCATCAACAGTGAGCGAAAAGGAGGATCCTCGTGACTGAGGCCTATTGCGTCCGCGACAAGATGAAGGTCGAGATGAAAGACCCGACCAAGGTGACCATGAAGAACGGCAAGCCCGCCTGGAAGGGCACTTGCCCCAAGTGTGGGAACAGCGTCTTCCGCATCGGCGCCTAATCAGCGCTCACCCATAGAGGGAGGCGAGGGGTCCTGGCGCTGCGCCGGGACCCCTCGTTGCTTGCCCGCCGGGCGCGGCCGACACGCTCGCGCTGGCCTGACTTGCCCCGATCAGCGACACTGAAAGCCTGAAAACGACGTGCACGAGGCGCCGCGAGGCCCGCGCTGCGCATTCACGGTGGCTCGCCCAGGCAGGGGCGCGCTCAACTGATCGGCAAGAAGGAGTCTCCCGCTATGGCAGTCCGTGTCGGCATCAATGGCTTCGGCCGAATCGGTCGGCAGACCCTCAAAGCCATCTTTGAGCGCCACCCAGAGCTCGAGGTCGTAGCTGTCAACGACCTCGTCGAGACGGAGCTGAACGCGCTCCTTTTCGCCTACGACTCGACCTACGGCCGCTACCGCGGCACGGTCGATCACACTGACGACTCGCTAATCATCGATGGCCGCGAGATCAAGGTGCTCAAGGAAAAGGACCCGGCGGCGCTGCCCTGGGGCGAGTTGAACGTCGACATCGTGATCGAGTCGACCGGTCTCTTCACTACGGGCGAGAAGGCCAGGGCCCACCTCGATGCCGGCGCGCGCAAGGTCATCATCAGCGCCCCTGCCAAGCAGGAGGACGTCACGATCGTCCTTGGCGTCAACGAAGGTGTCTACGACCCCGACAAGCACCACATCATCAGCAACGCGTCGTGCACGACCAACTGCCTCGCGCCGGTCGCCAAGGTGCTGAACGACTCATTCGGTATCGAGAAGGGCTTCCTCACGACGGTCCACTCGTATACCAACTCGCAGCGTCTGCTCGACGTTGCCGCGAAGGATCCGCGCGACGCGCGCGCCGCGGCGCAGAACATCATCCCGAGCGAGACCGGCGCGGCCCGCGCTGTGGCGCTCGTCATTCCTGAGCTCCAGGGCAAGTTCACCGGCATGGCCTTCCGCGTGCCTACGCCGACGGTGAGCGTTGTCGACTTCACCGCGGTGCTGGGCCGCGAGGTCACCAAGGACGAGGTCAACTCCGCATTCGAGAAGGCCGCCAAAGGCCCGATGAAGGGCATCATGGATTACACCGACGAGCCGCTTGTCTCGATGGACATGAAGGGCGACGAGCACTCGACCATCGTTTCCGCGATCGACACGATCGTGCTGGGCAACATGGTCAAGGTCATCAGCTGGTACGACAACGAATGGGGCTACGCCTGCCGCGTGGCCGACCTCACGGCATTCGTCGGCGAGCGGCTACCCGCCGCCAAGCCGATGGAGGCCAGCCCGGCCTGACGGCCGACTGATCTGCCCCGCCCACGCTGCCCCCGCACCCTGATTGAGAGCCTGACTCGATGGAAAAGCTGACCGTCCGCGATTTCGACCCCAAAGGCAAGCGCGTCCTGTTACGCGTCGACTTCAACGTCCCGATCGAAGACGGCCAGGTCAAGGATGCCTCGCGCATCCGCGCGTCTCTGCCAACGATCCGCTACCTGTTGGACCACGGCGCGTCCGTGGTCGTCATCAGTCACCTGGGCCGGCCAAAGGGCAAGGTCGTTGAGTCGCTCCGGCTACGCCCTGTCGCGCAGTGGCTTGGTGCGCTGTTGCGGATGAACGTGCCCATCACCGGTGATCCGCTGGGCGTTGGTACGCGTGATGCGGTCCTCCGGCTCAAGCCCGGCCAAGTGATGATGCTCGAGAATCTGCGCTTCCACGCCGAGGAGGAAGCGAATGGCGACGAGTACGCCAAGACGCTGGCCAGTTACGGCGACGTCTATGTCGACGACGCCTTCGGCGCGGCGCACCGGGCCCACGCCTCGACCGTGGGCATCACGAAATACCTGCCGGCATATGCCGGCCTGCTGATGGAGAGCGAGATCAACGCCCTCAGCAGCCTGCTCGAGAACGTGGTGCATCCATTCGCAGCGGTCATCGGCGGTGCGAAGGTGTCGGGCAAGATGGCCGTTCTCAACCACCTGTTGGATAAGGTCGACACGTTCGTCATCGGCGGCGGCATGGCCAACACATTCCTCGTCGCCAGGGGCTACACCGTGGGCAAGAGCCTGCTCGAGCGCGACCTCGTTGAGGAGGCTCGCGACATTCTTGCCAGGGGCGAGCGGAAGGGCGTCCAGTTCATCCTGCCTACCGACGTCGTGGTGGCCAAGGAAGTCACTCGTGGCGCCGAGCACAAGATCGTGCCCGTTACGAAGATCCCCAATTCGTGGTCGGCCGTGGATATCGGTCCGGCGTCGATCGACGCCTTCCAGGCGGCGCTCGAACCAGCCAGGACAATCTTCTGGAACGGGCCGCTCGGCGTGTTCGAGGTGCCGACCTTCGGTGATGGCACGCGCGCCATCGCCCGCACCCTGGCCTCAAAGGCAGAGGCCGGCGCGACCGTGGTCGTCGGCGGTGGCGACTCCGTGGCGGCCTTGGACGAGATTGGTCTGACCAGGGCGATGACGCACATTTCGACCGGTGGCGGCGCGTCGCTCGAATTCATGGAGGGCCGCGAGCTCCCGGGTATTTCGGTGCTCCTGGATAAACCAGGGCAGCCAATTCACGAGCTTACCCACGTGGTCGCGGCAAAGCCTGCTCCGGCTAAAGCACAGCCAACGATGAAGCCCACTCCAACGAACAGGCCCACACCGGCCAAGAAGCCGACTCATGCGAATAAGCCGGTCCCCGCGAAGAAGCCCGCTCCCGCGAAGAAGCCCACTCCCGCGAAGAAGCCGGTCGCGGCTAAGAAGGCGGTCGCAACCAAGAAGCCCGTCGCCAAGACAAAGCCGATTGCCAAGAAGCCCGCGCCGATTAAGAAATCCGCTCCCGTGAAGAAGGTCGTCGCCAAAAAGCCGGTCGCGGCCAAGAAATCAGTGGTTAAGGCCAAGTCGGTGCCCGCACGCAAGCCTGTGGCGAAGAAATCGGTGCCGGCCAAGAAGTCGGTGGCTGCCAAGAAATCACCGGCGAAGAAGGCTGCTCCGGTCAACAAATCCGCCTCGGCAAAGAAGTCCTCCCCTGCGAAGCCGGCACCTAAAAAAGCGCGCCGCCGATGAGCACCATCGAACTGGTCGACGCGCACGAGATCCTCGACTCGCGCGGTAACCCGACGCTCGAGGCCGTCGTTGTCCTCGACTCGGGCGCCGTGGGTCGCGCGGCCGTTCCGTCAGGAGCGTCAACCGGCGCGCACGAGGCGGTCGAGCTGCGCGACGGCGAGAAGTCGCGCTACGGGGGCAAGGGCGTACGCAAGGCCGTCATCAACGTCATCGAGACGATCGGGCCTGCGCTGCTCGACCAGGACGCAGCCGAGCAGCAGGCGGTGGACCAGCTGCTGATCGACCTCGATGGCACGCCCAACAAGAGCAATCTGGGCGCGAACGCAATCCTGGGCGTGTCGCTCGCCTGTGCCCACGCAGTCGCGGCGGAATATGGCCTGCCGCTCTACCGCTACCTGGGCGGCGTCCGCAGCGACACGCTGCCCGTGCCCATGTTCAACATCCTCAACGGCGGCAAGCACGCGCTCGACTCGACCGACTTTCAGGAGTTCATGGTCATGCCGATCGGGGCACCCACTTTCAGCGAGGCGCTGCGCGCCGGGTCGGAAGTTTTCCATGCCCTCCGCGGATTGCTGCATGACGAGGGTTTCGCGACCGGCCAAGGTGACGAGGGCGGCTTTGCGCCGTCGCTCAAGAGCAACCAGGCGGCAGTAGAGCTGGTGCTGAAGGCCATCGAGAAAGCGGGTTACAAGCCCGGCGAAGAGGTCGCGATTGCGCTTGACCCAGCAGTGAGCGAGCTCGTTGATCTCGATGCTCCGGCGGACTCGAACGGCGAGCTGACCTACCGACTGACCAAGGAGGGGCGCACGCTGCGGACGGGCGAGATGATCGATTTCTGGGCCGATTGGGCCGACCGATACCCGGTCGTCTCGTTGGAGGACGGCCTGGCCGAGGACGACTGGGCGGGCTGGACGGCATTGACGAAGCGTCTGGGTACGCGGCTGCAGCTGGTCGGTGACGACCTGCTTGTCACAAATCCAGAGCGGGTTGCGCGCGCGATCGAGGAAGGCGCTGCGAACGCGGTGCTGGTGAAGCTCAATCAGATCGGCACGCTGACCGAGACGCTGACGACAATCGACCTGGCGACGCGTGCCGGCTGGGGAGCGGTGATCTCGCATCGCAGCGGCGAGACCGAGGACACCACCATTGCCGATCTCGCCGTCGCCACGGGCGTCGGTCAGATCAAGAGCGGCGCACCGTCGCGCTCCGAGCGCGTCGCGAAGTTCAACCGGCTGCTGCGCATCGAGGCTGAGCTCGGCTCAGCGGCGCGCTTCCCCGGAGCGAGCGCACTGGCCAGGTCGTGACGAGATTCATGGACCGCGGCGCGGTCTTTGCGGGCTACGTCGGGCTGGGCATGGCGCTCGTCATCGCCATCGCGTTCGAGCTGATCATCCCCGTCCAGACGATCGTGTTTGTTGCCGCGCCACTGGCGGGCATCGTTATCGGTGTCTATGCCAACGTCCGCTCCGAGCGCTGGCGGCCGCGCGGTCGCGTACTGCTCAACTCCGTCTACGCGGGCCTCGTGACCGGCCTGGGCCTGGCGATCCTGTACGTGATCATTCGCCTCGTCTTCATCTACGGCGATACCGGCGCGCTGCCTGACGGCACTGCCATCAATTGCCAATCAGGGCCGCAGTGCATCTATCTGCGTTACGTCAACGTCGGCCAGCAGGGTGAGCTTGCGTCGATGGGCATCACTGACCCGGTATCACTCGAGTCGGCACTATGGCGCGAGCTGGGAGTGACCGGCGCCGGGCTCGTGCTGCTCACCCTGGGTGGCGCGGTCATTGGTGGCGTCGCGCGCACGTTCGGCAAGATGCCGACGTCGATGCCGCTGCCCAGCGCGCACGCAAGCACGGCGCGCGGCGACTAAGCAAATCCGAGATGCGCCCCGCGTCGGGGCGCGGCCGCTACTTCTTGGCGGCGGGCTTCTTGGCGGCGGGCTTTGCGGCCGGCTTTGCGCTCGACTTCGCGGCTGGCTTTGCGGCGCCCTTGGCCGACGCCTTGGGCGTGGCCTTTGCGGCTGGCTTGGTGCTCGCCTTCGCGGCCGGTTTGGCGGCCGGCTTGGCGCTCGCGGTCGTCTTCGCGGGAGTTGCGGGCGCGGCCGGCTTCTCCGTGGCGACGTCACGCGAGGTGCGCGAGAGCGCGGCACGGGCCTTGCCAGCAGCGGTCTGAGCGCCCTTCGCCTTGAGCGCGCGGCCAGCGGCGATGCGCGCCTTGGCTTCCTTGGCGGCGGCGGCCTTGCCGGTTTGGCGCGCAACGTGCGCTGAGGCGGCCACACCACCGCCCATGGCGGCGTTGATCTTGTTCATGAGCCGGCTCTTGCGCCGATTGGCCGCGTTGCGATGGATCGCGCCGCTCTTGGCCGCGAGATCGAGGGCGGACACCGCGCGCTTGATCGCGTCCTGGAGTTCGGCCTGCGAGGCGCCGCTCTGCGTGTCCGCGGCAGTCGTCATCGCCTTGGCGACGAGCGTCTTGGCCGCGGCGCGGCGGGGCTGATTGATAACGCGCTTGCGGGCGGTCTGGCGAACACGCTTGATGGCCGACGGAGTGCGTGCGCCGGTCCAACCGCGCGGGGAGTGGGCCAAGTCGAAAACCTCGAGGTGTTTGTTCGGGACTTTGTTTCGCGACGTGATAGGTCGCGCGACGCCGCATGGTATCAGCCCAAGTCGGCCAACGCGTCCCGAGCGGCTGCCTCGATGCCTGTGAGGACTGCTTTGATGCGCGGCTCGTTGCGCAATCGCCGCACGAATGCGACGTAGGCAACCTCGAATGAGCGGTTCGCCCGGCGGTGCGCGACCAGGCCGGAGCGCGACAGGGCCAACGTGCGCGACCGGCCATCCGCTGGATCCTTCTTCTCGACCACATGACCTGCCTCGCGCATGTGTCTGATGTAGTGCGACAGGGTGGTGGGCGGCATGCCGACAACGGCCGCCAGGTCGGTTGGCGCAATCGGCCCGAATTCGAACACGCCGCTGTAGACCGCGTACTCGTCAGGTCGGAGGCGCGCGTCGGCCATCGCGGCGGTGAGCAGCGTCTTGACCTGTTGGTTCGCCGCGAACAGGTCGAACAGCAATGAGGATCGCGCCATGTCTTGCGCAAATACTACCAAGTGGTACTATCTGGCGCTCGATGAAGAAGACACTGCGCAGCCTGCCACTAGCCCTGGCGTTCTTGATGTCGTGGCTCGCGGCCGCATGCGCAGCACCCGAGCCAGCTCCTTCGGCGAGTCCGCTCCCGACTCCCACGACACAGCCGACTCGCGCTACGTCGCCGACCGCCAGCCCGCAACCTTCAGCCCTCACTCCGGCCCAGTCGGACCTGGACAACCTGCTCGCCCAAATCGAGTCGACCCACCCCGAGCCGTGGCACGGGGTCTCGCGCGACGAGTGGGTCGGGCAGATGCATCAACTCCAGGCCGATCTCTCGTCACTCACGCCGGAGCAGGCATATGCGCGCCTGTGTGAGCTCGTGGCGTCGCTCAGCCATGAAGGCCGCGACGGCCATCAGTTCGTGATCCTGCCCGACAGCGAGGAGCGGCCCGCGCTGCCATTCCGCACTTATGAGTTCGCAGAAGGCGTCTTCGTCACCGCCGCGATGCCGGGCTACGAGGAATTGGTCGGGCGGCGCATCAGTGCCATCAACGGCATGCCGATTGACGATGTGCTCGCCGCGCTCGACCCACTCGTGCCGCGCGACGGGCCACAAACCGTGGCGGGCTTCCGCACGATCTTCATGTTGCGCACGTCAGTGCTGCGCGGGCTGGGTTTGGTCGGCGACGGTGATGTGACCGTTTCGGTCGGTGGCGATGGCCAGCCCGATTCAGATGTCCAAGTGACGCCGGCCGAATGGCCCCAGTGGCGGGCGTTCGCGGGCAACTTCGGCATTGCGCTCCCGCAGCGCGACCACACGCTCTACCTCTCCGACCCCGGGGTGACGGTCGTCTTGCGGACGCTGCCCGAAGCGCACGCGGTCTACGTGCACTACCAGACCGTGACCTATGTCAGCTCCGACGACATCGCCGCGATCACTGAGGCTGTCGCGGACCCGACGATCACCCACGTCGTGCTCGACCTGCGTCAAAACGGTGGTGGCGACAACACGACGTTCGGGTCGCTGCTGAGCGCCATGCGCAACGCGGCGGCAGCGCGGCCGGGCAGTCTCTACGTGATGACCGACCGGCTCACGTTCTCGGCCGCATCCAATTTGGCGACGATGCTCGAACAGACGACGGACGCCGTGTTCGCCGGTGAGCCTGGGGGCGGCGGACTCAACTTCTGGGACGACGTGAAGTGGGTGGCATTGCCGCACTACCCGCTGTCACCGAGCGTTGGTGTGAGCACCCGTCACTGGCAATTCGCTACGCCCGACGATCCGCGCCTGGCGATCGAGCCAGATATCGCTGTCCCGGTCACGGCAAGCGACTACTTTGCCGGTCGCGACCCCGCGCTTGAGGCTGTCCTCGCGCACTAGCCGCGACGGCGTGTCCTGAGCGCCGCGCCGCATATCCTTCGGGGAGTGGCTGTTCCCCAGGCGCGACTGCGCAACTTCTCGATCATTGCCCATGTCGATCACGGCAAGTCCACGCTCGCCGACAGGTTGCTCGAGCTGACGCACACGGTCGAGAAGCGGCTGATGACCAACCAGATGCTCGACTC
>JBDTVN010000012.1:0-20760 GCA_040007155.1 Chloroflexota bacterium | reverse complement strand
TCGGCTTCGTCTACGGCACGATCATCGTCGACATGGACCCGCGCACCTCGCCCGATGGCCGCGCCGGTGACGCACACCTGCGCAACGTCACGGTGTTCGCGGATGCCGAGCTCGACCGCTCCCCGTGTGGCTCAGGCACGAGCGCCCTGCTCGCCCAGCTGTACGCGCGCGGCCGCATGCACGTCGGCCAGGAAATCGTCAACGCAGGCATCACCGGCGAGCATTTCCTCGGCCGTATCGAAGCTGATACCGCACTCGGCCCGTACCGCGCCATTTCGACCTCGATCGCGGGGACCGCATACGTGACCGGCTACTCGACGTTCGTGGTTGACAGCCGCGACCCACTGGGCGACGGCTTCCTCCTCAGCTAGCCACACGGTGCACTCAATGCACCTATCGCCCGGTAAACCCGGCAACCGGCCCTCGAAACCCCGTCTCGATTTCCCCACGGTGTACTGACTGCACCAATCGCCCGGTGAAGGCCGTTCTGGAGCGACCGATCAGTGCCTCAGCGGACGGTAGGTGCACTGGAGGCACCAGCAGCGGCAAAATTGCAACCGATCAGGCGCGGGCTGTGTTATTCCGGCGTGCACATGGCAATCGCCGTCAACGACCCGCTGTGCGCGCGCCTCGCCGACGATCTCGACGCGACCTTTCCAGAGCTGGTCGTGGAGCATCAGCAGCTCGTCTTTGGGGTGGCCGTGCGGGTAGTCGGTGAATCTTCCGCGGAGGACGTGGCCCAAGAGGTTTTCGTCCGCGCCTACCGCGCGCTCAAGCGGTACCCGTCTCAGCGCATCCGGGAAATGCGCCTCCGACCATGGCTCGCGCGCATGGCTTTGAACCAGGCCCGGAATGCGCACCGCGGCCGGCGGCGGCATGTTGACGTGGCTGAACTGGGAGACGCGCTGCCAGGTACCGACGAGGGACCACATGGGCAGGCGCAGCGCCGTGAGGACCAAAAACTATGGGCGCGGCTGCTCGCGGGATTGCCGCAGCGCTACCGTCTGGCCGTGGCCCTTCGACACATTGATGACCTGTCATACGCGGAAATCGCGGAGACACTCGGCAAACCTTTGGGGAGCGTCAAATCGGATGTTCATCGCGGCGTCGCGCTGCTGCGCGCCGCATATGACGCGGAGCAGCGCGGGCAAGAGCATGGCATGGCCAAGGAGGCCAGTTAGATGGCGAAGCAACTGATGACCGATCAGCAAGTTGAGGCGGGGCTGCGCTCGTTGCGTACCGCCGCGCCGGAAGGATTGCTCAGCAAGGTGCTTGACCGCCTGGGTCTGGGGGACGCATACGTGCGCGTCGAGGGCCCGATTGGGCCGCTCTTCGTTGGCTTTGGCCGCGACGGCATATCGCTCGTCGAGCGCGCCGCTGATGCGGGCGATTTCGAGGCCGCATTCCGCGCGACGTTCGGCCGGACAGTGCGGCGCATCGATCGCGCGCCGGAGCTGATCGAGCGTGTCATCGACCAGCGTCTGTGGGGCAAGTCCAAGGCGTCCGGTCCGTTGCCGCTCGATCTGCACGAGCTGCCCGATTTCGAGCAGCAGGTCCTGCGCAAGGTGCTCGAGATCCCGCGCGGCGAGGTGCGGCCATATGCCTGGGTCGCCGCGGAGCTCGGCCGGCCCCTCGCTGTCCGCGCCGTGGGCAACGCCGTTGCGCGAAACCCAATCCCTTTCGTGATCCCGTGTCACCGCGTAGTGCGCAGCGACGGGCGGATCGGCAACTACGGCGCGGGCGGCCCAACGGCCAAGCGCGCGGTCCTGGAATCGGAGGGCATGGACACGACTGAGATGGAGCGACTGCCCGCCAAAGGCGTGCGCTTCATGGGCTCCGACACGACGCACATCTACTGCTACCCGTCGTGCCGCAATGCGCGACGCATCACGGCCAATCACCGCGTCCCGCTGCGCTCTACTGAGGACGCGCGGCAGGCTGGCTACCGCGCCTGCAAGGTGTGCCGCCCGGTCGACCCGCCGTTCCGCGCCGCGGTCGCATAGCCTTCGCGCGTGACTGACAGCACCCCTTCCGAGGCGCCGCGCAAGCGCCTCGATCAAATGGTCGCGCCGGGTTGGGCGAGAACCATCTCGAACGTGTCGCGCGGCGTCGGCATCGTCGTCGGCGTTGTCCTGCTGTGGCTGGGCGTCATCACCGGCGGGTTTTTTCTGGTGCTGTGCGGCGTGCTCGCGCTGGTCGCCATCGTCGGCGGTTGGCTGCTTGGCTCCGTGGTCCAGCGCGAGACCTGGTATGAGCGCGCGAATGCCCAACCAATGTCGTGGGCTCTGGTCGTGCTATTCCCGCTGATGCTGGTCGTCGTCGCGCAACTCGCTGGTCCGCTGCTCACCCCGGCCGCCGGCACCAGCGGAACCTTGGGCAGCGGTCAGGTTGGCCACGAGGAGAAGGTCTTCCCGCTCGCCCTCGACCCACGCGTTCAGCAGGTGCAGTTCACGATCTCGTTCGATGGCAACGATGGACCGATGCGTTGGTTCGTACAGGATCCGACCGGGCAATCACTCTGGGGCGATCGAAGCGATACGACCGGCGCGGCCAATCAGCGGTTCACCAGCAACAACCTCCGCGGGGCCGGCGGCCAGTGGACATTCCACATCATTAACGAAGGCACCAAGGCCAGCTATTCAGTCACCTGGCAGGGTTCGACCTCGCCCTAGTCGCTGACCAGGGGATCAGCCCGAGGCGGGCTTGGATGCGCGGGTAAAGACAACCGGCGCATGCCAGCGGAAGTCGCGCTCCCTCAGCCGGCCCAGACGTTCTCGCGCGTTCGCCTCCAGCTGCGCCTTCTGTTCATCGCTGAGCGAGCCCATCAGCCAACGTTCGTCGTACGCGAGCTTGTACTGCAGGTAGGTCTCGGAGCTCCACGGGTAGATCAACTCTTCCTCAGTCGCTGACGCGCGCGTGAAACCGGCACGGCGTAACTCGGCGGTTGCGGTCCGACCGGAGCGGACATCGCCGGCATGCGGTTCGTCGGTGCCTTCCGGTTCTTCGATCTCCAGCTCGTACACCGCCTCGTCGAACTCGTCGGCGGGGATGAACGGCTGGCGGGAGTCGCGGTCGAGCCACGTCACGTAGCTCACCAACCCGCCCGGTTTGAGGACGCGCGCCGCCTCGCGCAGAGCGGCCAGACGATCTGGCACGAGCTGCAAAACAAACGACGAGATAACGAGATCGACCGATTCGGCCTTCATGGGCAGCGCGTCGGCGTGGCCCGGGACGAACTCGACGCGCGACTCGTCGGGTCGCGCCGCGAGGACACGTTCACGCGCGAGATCGAGCATGCCCTGGGCCGGTTCAGTGGCGACGAACTCGGCGCGCGGCCAACGTTCCAGCGCCGCAAGCAAGAGGGTCCCGGTGCCCGCGCCGACCTCGAGCACTCGCACCTGGCCACCGCGCTTTACGACGAACGGCTCGACGTAATCCAGTAAGCGTCGTGCGGTCTCTTCCAGGACCGGACCCCAATAGCGATCGTAATCGGCGGCGTCCGCGTCGTAGCGCGCGACGATCGGATTGTTTGGCGGCTGAGTCATCCGGACGCAGTATCGCGATCTGTGAAGGGCGCGCTGGTAACCTCCGGCCCGTGAGCGAACCCGCTCCATCGCCCGAGGTGGCCGCACCGCCGCCTCGGCGCCAATGGACCGCACTGGCGCACGCCCGTCCCGGCCGACAGCCCTGGTGGCAAACCCTGGGCATCATCGCCGGGCTTTTTGCGGTGGTCGCCCTGGCCGCGGTCGTCGTGTCGTACCTCCTTCCGCCCTCGCCCAACAAGATCAACCTGGTCCCGCGTGATCAGCTCGACAATCGCTGGGGCTCATACCTGTCAGAGCGTGAATGGGGCACGCCGCGCGAAGCACTCAACGGCAGCGGCTGGGGACTGCTCTGGAACAAGGCCATCACGACGGACTACCGATCTGGCGAGGACGGCATCGCCGGCTTCACGGACAGCACCGGCGAGTTCAACCTTGGCTGGGCGTTCTGGGATGGCGCACAGGATCACGTCACCGAACGCTTCCGTGGCCTGGGCAATCCGCAGAGCCCGTCCGGGGAAGGAATAACCGACGACCGCGTTTACCACGAGAACGACCCGACCCATGCCTACCAGCGCCTGACCTACAACTACCCGTCCGACACGAAGTGGTTCTCGATCGAGCTCGAAACAGCGCGGGACGACTCGTCGAGCATGACCATGGTGGCGACGGTCACCAACACGACGAGCGAAACGCGGACGCTCGATGTCGTTTTCAAGGCGTGGCTGGGGCCGACGGGTGTGGTCGAGCCGATCGCCAACGGCCTGCTGATGCGTGGCGCCACGTCAAGCGTCGCGGTCGTGGGCGAGGCTTCGTCCGAGTGGCAGATCAGTGCCGATAAGGCTGCGCTCGACACGAATCTGCGCGGTGCCGGGCTGGATGAGAACGCCACGGGCAACATCGGTGCGCTCGCATATCGGCTGGAAATCCCGGCCGGGTCCGACCAGATCATCCGCATCGGCATCGCCGAAGACCCCGCCGCTCAACAGGAGACACGGCTGCGCAGTGTGGGCATTCAGGCGGCTACCACGAGCCCGGCCGCGCAAGAGGCCGCGACCATCCTGAATGAGAGCGCGGACATCGTGGCCGGGCGGCGCGACGAGAGCGTGGGCGTGTTCGCGGGCAAGGTCAGCGAGCACGGGCCGCTCTACCGCCAGGCCCTCATGAGCACGATCTGGAACGAGACGTACTACAGCTGGGATGGCTCTTCGAGCGTCAACAACTCTTACGCGGGGTTGATCGACGCGCACGACGTGCTGATCCTGCCCGACAAGTGGGAGTACCCCTGGCCCGCTTCCTGGGACGGCGCCTTCCAGTCCGTGACCGCGGCGCTGATTGACCCGCAACTCGCACAGGATCAGCTGCGGTTCTTCCTGTCCGATCGTTGGCAGCAGGCCGACGGCCACATCCCGTGCGCCGAGTGGGTGATGGACTCGGAGTGCCCGCCGATATTCGCCTGGGCCGCCTGGCGCATATATGAGATGAATCACGACACCCAGTTCCTGACCGACGTTTACCCCGCGCTCCAGCGCAATTACAACTACTGGTGGAGCACCTATGCGATGGGCAATGCCACGGCTGGCGATCCACAGGCCGGCCCAGCGCTGTTCTCGGCCGGGTTCCTGGGTATGGACAACCTGCCGCGACCCATCGCCGCCACCGCACAGGCCGACGCGAGTGCATGGATGGCCTTCTTCGCGCGCGACATGGCGCGCATCGCCAGTGAGCTGCACGACCCGGACACGTCGCAGCGCTACTGGATCGACCGCGGCCGTATACAGGAGGCAATCAACTCAACTCTGTGGGACGACGCGAGCGGCTTCTACTACGACGAGCGCGCCGACGCGACGCTCTACACCCACAAGTCGTACGCCGGTCTGGTGCCGCTCATCGCCGGTGTCGTGCCACCCGAACGACTGCCGCCCATCCTGTCGGCTTTGCGCGACACGAACCAGTTCCTGTCGCCGGCGGGCATCCGCTCCCTCGCCGCTGACGACCCCTTGTATCTGCCCAACGTCGGTGGTCGCGGCGTCAATTCGAACTGGCGCGGCCCGGCGTGGCTGCCGCTCAACTACCTGCTGGTGGAGTCCCTGATGGAAGTCGATCCCAGCCTGGCGAGCGACGTGCGCGACCGTGTTGTTGACTCGGTCGAGGCCGACTGGAACAGCACCGGCCGGCTGCATGAGTTCTTCGACGGCGATACCGGTATTGGACTTGGCGCCGACAACCAGGCCGGCTGGACTGCCCTGGTGGCCAACATGATCGCGGAGGGCTGGCCCGCCCCGTCGCCGTAGCGCTTTGAGGCTTGGTCGGGCTAGTTCACGATCAGGCGGAAGATCTGGCCACCGCCGTTCACGACGTAGAGCTCGCCCGACTCGTCCTCGCCGAAGCCGGTCGGCCTGATCGGGGCGCTGCCACGAAGGATGGGATCGGACATCCCGTCGGCAATTGCCTTCGCAGCATCGATTGCCCACAGGTTGCCTGAGCAGTTGTCGGTGAACACGTACTGACCCTGAAGGACCGGGTAGGCGGTGCCGCGGTAGACGTAGCCGCCGATGATCGCGCATCCGGCGTCGTGGCTGTACTCGGCGACCGGCAGCGTCAGGCCCGTCTGATCGCAGTCGGCGACCGCGTAACAGTGACTTGCCTCCATCGTCTTCCAACCATAATTGTGGCCACCATCGCCCGCGGCCTCGGCGTCGACCTCTTCCGCTTGGCCCTGGCCCACGTCGCCGATCCAGAGGGTGCCCGTCGCGCGGTCGAACGAGAAGCGCCACGGATTACGGAGACCCCAATCCCAGATCTCCGACGAGGCGCCCCCGTGGTTGAACTCCGGGAAAGGGTTGCCCTCGGGGATCGCGAATGGGTCGCCCTTATCGACGTCGATGCGCAGGATCTTGCCGAGCAGCGTCATCCAATTCTGGCCGTTGTCCATCGGGTCGCCGCCCGAGCCGCCGTCGCCGGTGCCAATGTACAGGTAGCCGTCCGCGCCGAAAGCAAGCATGCCGCCGTTGTGATTGGCGAACGGCTGGCTGATGCCCAAAAGAATGCGCTCCGAGGTGGCGTCCACGGTGCCGTCATCGCCCACGTGGAATTCCGACACGACGGTGTTGCCGGCGGTGTTGGTGTAGTCAACAAACAGTCGGCCGTTATTCGCGAAATCAGGGTGGAAGGCGAGGCCGAGGAGACCGCGCTCGTTGCAGCAGCTGACACTGCTGTTGATGCTCATGAAGGGCAGCGAGTGGTCGGCCGTGCCGTCGGCCGCGATGCGCCAGACGACACCGCGCTGCTCGACGGCATAAAGGGTGCCGGTGCCGTCGCCGGCGTTGGCGAGGAAGGTCAATTGCAAGAAGCCCTGGGCAAACGGCTCTAGGGCGAGGTCGTACGGGAGTCCATCCGAAGGGGCCGCGGTCGGACTCGGCGGCGGAGTCTGAGTATGGCTGGCGACCGTGGTTGGGGATGGACCTGGGCGGATCGCGTCGGTGGATGGCCCAGATGGTGAGGCTTGGGCAGCGTCGGTGTAGCGGTCGGCGATGTTTACGCCGTTTTCGACGTGGAAGTAGACCGCGATCGGCTCGCCCGACGACATGTGCTCGCGCAGGTGCGCCGACGGCAGACCGCCGTTTGTCAGGTCAAGGCGCATGATCTTGAAGGCGAGCGTGGTGCCGTCGTTCTGGCGGAGCGAGAAGGTGCCGACCTGGGCCGCGCTCGCGCCGTCAGCGGCGATTACGACGCCTGTCGCCTGAAGAGTTGGCGCCTGCTCCGTCGTGCAGCCGCTGACAACGCTGAGCGCTACGAGCAACGCCCCCAGGACGCCCGTCAGGCTCTGACCGGGAATGCCTCTTCCTCTTCGATGCCCAGCTCGCGGATGTGCCTGCGCGCTTCGGTCGCGTCCATCTTGCCCGCTCGCGCCAGCTCAGACAGTGCTGCGCCACAGATGTGCGCCGCGTCGATCTGGAAGAAGCTGCGCAGAGCCTCGCGCGTGTCGCTCCGGCCGAACCCATCGGTGCCGAGCGAGATGTACGAGTTCCCCGGGATCCAGCGCGCGATCATGTCCGGCCAATCAGTTACGAAATCGCTCACGGCGATGATCGGGCCGCGCGCGGCGGGCTCGGCGAGGAGCTGCGAAACGAGCGGCTGGCGCACTTCCTCATCAGGGTGCAGATAGTTCCAGCGCATCGTCGCGAGAGCCTCGCGGCGCAGCAGTTGGTACGACGTTGCGCTCCAGACTTCGGCGGCCACGCCGCGCTCGGCGAGCAGCGCCTGAGCGCCGAGCGCCTGCTGCATGATCGAGCCGCCCGCGAGCAGCGCGACCGCGAGCGGCTGGTGCGCCATGCGGCCGTTGCCGTTGCCGTTGCTGCTCGGCTCAGCGATCTCAGGCGCCGCGCGGAACCTGTACAGACCGCGCGTAATGTCGTCATCGCTGACGCCTTCAGGTCGCGCGGGCATCGCGTAGTTCTCGTTGTAGAGCGTCAGGTAGTAAAGGACGTCCTCGGGCTTGGCGCCATACATGCGCTCGATGCCGTCGCGGATGATGACCGCGGTCTCGTAGGCGAATGCGGGGTCATAGGCGCGAATAGTCGGAATGGTGCTCGCGACAACGAGCGAGTGACCGTCCTCGTGCTGCAAACCCTCACCGTTGAGCGTTGTTCGGCCGGCCGTAGCGCCCAGGAGGAAGCCGCGGCCACGGGCATCGGCGAACGCCCAGAACTCGTCGCCGGTACGCTGGAAACCGAACATCGAATAGAAGATGTAGAGCGGGATCATCGGTTCGGCGTGCGTCGCGTACGCCGTGCCGGCGGCCTGGAAGGATGCCGACGAACCAGCCTCGGTGATGCCCTCCTCGAGCACCTGCCCGTCGGTTGCCTCGCGATACGACAGCAACAGGTTCGAGTCGACCGGGTCATACAGCTGGCCCAGCGCCGAGTAGATGCCGACTTCTTTGAAGAGCGGATCCATTCCGAACGTGCGCGCCTCGTCGGGGATGATCGGCACGATCCGCTTACCGACGGCCTTGTCCCGCAGCAGGTTGCGCAACAGCTTGGCAAACGCCATGGTCGTGCTGGCTTCCTGCGTGCCGGAACCGGCCATGAATTCGTCGAAGACAGAGGCGGCTGGCAGCTCGAAGTCCTTGGCGACGACGACGCGGCGCGGCATGGGGCCGCCCAGGATCGCGCGGCGCTCCCTGAGGTACTCGATCTCAGGTGACTTATCGCCCGGGTGGTAGTAGGGCGCGTTCTTGAGGTCGGCGTCCGAAATCGGCAGCTCCAGGCGATCGCGGAACGACTTGAGTTCCACTTCAGTGAGCTTCTTCGCCTGGTGCGTGATGTTGCGACCTTCAACACCAGTGCCGAGCGTCCAGCCCTTGACGGTCTTGGCCAGGATCACTGTGGGCCGGTCCTTGGCCTTGGTCGCGGCGTCGTATGCCGCGTAGACCTTCTTGTAGTCGTGACCGCCGCGCCGAAGATGCGCGATGTCGTCGTCCGATAGGTGCGCGACCAGTTCCTTGAGCCGCGGATCCGGGCCGAAGAAGTGCTCGCGGATGTAGGCGCCGCTCTCGACGCTGTACTTCTGGAACTCGCCGTCGAGCGTGTCGTTCATTCTGTCGACCAGGGCACCGTCGACGTCATGCGCCAGCAGTTCGTCGAACTCGCTGCCCCAGATGACCTTGATCACATTCCAGCCTGCGCCGCGGAAGACGCTTTCGAGCTCCTGGATGATCTTGCCATTGCCGCGCACCGGGCCGTCGAGGCGCTGGAGGTTGCAGTTGACGACGAACGTCAGGTTGTCGAGGCCCTCACGCGCCGCGACGCTGAGCGACCCAAGCGCCTCAGGCTCGTCGGTTTCGCCGTCGCCCAGGAAGGCCCATACGTGGTTCTTCGACGTGTCCTTGATGCCGCGATGGTCGAGGTAGCGGTTGAAGCGCGCCTGGTAGATCGCTGCCAGCGGGCCCAGGCCCATCGATACCGTGGGGAATTCCCAGAAGTCGGGCATGAGCCGTGGATGCGGGTACGAGCTGAGGCCTTTGCCACCAACTTCCTGTCGGAAGTGGTCGAGCTGATCCTCGGTCAGTCGGCCCTCAAGAAATGCGCGGGCATAGATGCCGGGGGCGGCATGGCCCTGGAAGTAGATTTGGTCGCCCATGCCATCGGCGTCCTTGCCGCGGAAGAAGTGGTTGAAGCCCACTTCGTAGAGCGTGGCCGCGCTGGCATACGTCGCTAGGTGACCGCCGATGCCGGGCGCGCGGTTGTTGGCGCGCAGCACCATGGCCACGGCGTTCCAGCGGATCATCCGCCGGATGCGCCGCTCCATCTGTTCGTCGCCGGGGAACGGCGGCTCCTGCTCGGGCGAGATCGTGTTGATGTAGCGCGTCGCCGTAAGTGGCGGCAGGCCCAGGTTGTGCTGCCGTGCACGCTTGAGCAGGCGGTACATGATGAATTGGGCGCGCGCCTTGCCCTCGTCCTCGATGACTGAGTCGAGCGACTGGACCCAGTCGTTCGTTTCTTCCGAGTCGCGATCGGGGAGCTGGCGCTTGAAGTCGCCGAAGTGGTCGAACATGCTCGATTCAGTTTAGAGGCGCACGCTCAAGACCGTATCCTGCCCCCATGGTCAAGTCGAAGCCCAAGTCGGACAAGTCGGCCGCCCCCAAGGGTGGGCAAAAGGCCGCGCCAAAGGCCGCGCAAAAGCCAGCCCAAAAGCGGGCCCCGGCAACAGCGAACTCGGCCCTTGGGATTGATGTCGGTGGCACTGGCGTGAAGGCCGCGCTGGTCGACGTCACGACGGGCGAGCTGCTCAGTCGCCGTCACCGGGTAAGCACGCCCAAACCCTCCACGCCCGAGGCCATCGCTGAAGCGGTCAAGCAAATCGTCGGCCTTATCGCGGCGGAGATTGAGCTGCCACTGGAGCTGCCGGTCGGTATTGGCATCCCGGGGGCGATCAAAGGCGGCGTTGTCCTGGAGGCGCCCAACCTCGACAAGCGCTGGATCGGGACAAATGGCGAGGAGGTGATCGGCAAGGCGCTCGGCGGGCGCCGCGTTGTTGCGATCAACGACGCCGACGCGGCCGGGCTGGCTGAGGTCCGCTACGGCGCCGGTCGTGACGTCGCGGGCACGGTGCTGATGCTGACGATTGGCACGGGCATCGGGTCCGGCCTGTTCGTGAACGGGCGCCTCGTCCCGAACACTGAGCTCGGCCATATCGAGTTCCGCGGTCGGGACGCTGAGCTGCTCGTCTCAGGCCTCGCGCGCGAGCGGCGCCACCTGCGCTGGCACGCCTGGGCGAACGAGTTCAGCGCCTTTCTGGCGCGCATCGAGCGGTACCTCTGGCCCGACCTGATCATCCTCGGCGGTGGCGTGAGCAAGGAGCTCAAGAAGTACCAGCGCTGGTTGGTCGCCAAGGCGCCCATCGTGCCAGCACAATTCCTGAACACGGCCGGCATTGTGGGCGCGGCCCTGTACGCCACCGATCGGCTGCGCGCCGAGTCGGCCCGGCCTAGCCAGCCGGTGGCCGCCAAAAGGCGCAGGACAGCAAGCTAGATGTCCGGCGTCCAGGTTCATCTGCTCGACGCCACTTACGAGCTCTTTCGCGCCCATTTCGCGCCACGGCCGCAGCGCTATGACTCGGCGGGAAACGCCGCGAGCGCCACGATCGGGCTGCTCGAATCGACGCTCTACCTGCTGCGCGACGAGGGCGTGACTCATCTGGGTTGCGCGTCCGACCACGTCATCCGCTCGTGGCGCAATGCCAAGTGGCCGGGCTACAAGACCGAGTTCGGGATGGACCCGGCGCTAATGAACCAGTTCACGCAGGCCGAAGAGGCGCTCCAGGCACTCGGCGTCGTCGTCTGGCCGCTGGTCGAATGGGAGGCCGACGACGGGTTGGGCACCGGCGCGGCGCGTTATTGGGACGCGCCCGGGGTCGAGCGAGTCGTGATCATGACGCCCGACAAGGACATGGCTCAATGCGTCCGCGAGGACGGCCGGGTCGTTTGCTATGACCGGCGCAAGCGCGCTTTCATCGATGCCGACGGCGTGCGCGCGCACTTTGGCGTGTCACCCGAATCGATCCCCGATTACCTCGCGCTGGTGGGCGATTCCTCCGACGGATACCCGGGCATTCCAGGCTGGGGCAAGGTGTCCGCCGGCGCGCTCTTGACGCGCTACAAGCATCTGGAGGACATCCCGGAAAAGGTCGGGCAGTGGGACGTGTCGGTGCGCGGCGCGGCCTCGCTCGCTACTGCGCTGCGCGAACACCGCGACCTGGCCTATCTGTTCCGCGAGCTGGCGACGCTTGTTTTCGACGTACCCCTTGTTTCGCAGTCAGTCGAAGATTTGCGTTGGCAAGGCGCTCACCGCGCCGCCTTCGAGGCACTCGCCGAGAAACTGGCCGCGCCGGACCTCATCGGCCGCGTCCCGAAATGGGCCGATTAGCACGTCGCCGAGGCCCGACTCGTTGTTGAGAACATTCCAATGGCTCATCGTTGCGATCGTCTTGTTGGCATCGGCCGGCTGCGCGTTTGCCGGCCCAATTTCGGACATCGTTCATGGAGGATCGGGGGTCTCACTCGATAGCGTGCTGCTTGCCGCGGACGGACGTTCCGTGGACGTAACCGTGATCGGCGGCCATCCGCTATCCGACGGCGAGCCATGTGGCGCCGACTACACGCTCGCGTCCACATCCGTCATCGGCGCGACGCTAGAAATCCTCATTGTCCGGACCGCTGAGCGCGTCGGCAGCTGCGTCCTTACCGAGCTTATCTGCTGCGAGCGCCATTTTACGGTGGAACTGCCCACGGATCGGGCGGTTGATCGAGCCCGTGATCTCAGTGCGAGCTTCGAGCGAGACCTATTCCTGGTAAGACCGAGCGGACTCGACGTACTGCACGGATTGCCGCCAGACTGGAAACTCCGTACCGAGTGGGCCAGTTGGGGTGGGACCTGGACACGGTTGTATTCGCCTCTCATCGACCCACCGCCGGGATCGCCAGACACCCTCATCTTCAAGACGACGTTCGGCGGGCACATCATCACCGAGCCAGAAGCTCTCCAACCGCCCGTCCTGGTCAACGGTGTCGAAGCTCAATACCAGCGCTATCCCGACGTGAGCAATCAGATCCAACTGCAGTGGCTGGTGGATGGCCAGCTTCTGACGCTCGAAACCTTCGAGCGCGACTTCTCAATTGACGAACTAACCTCGCTAGCGAACAGCGCCTCTTCCGAATGAGGATCAGCCGGCGGGAATGTCGGCCAGGCTGACAAAACGGGGCTAGGCGAGGCTTAAGACGACCGATTGATGGGAGAAATGAGCGTGGCCTAGCGCCGATGAGCGTGAAATCGGGCTCGCGATCGTCGCTTAAGGCTTTCTAGACCCAGTTTTGTCAGCCACAGTGACATCGGCCGCTTTAAGGCAGGCCGACGTCTCCTAGCGCGGCTCGCGCAGGTCGGCCAACAGGAAGCGGAGAGCGTCGGGCAGACGCCGCGCCCAGGCACCCTCGTTGTGACGCCCATGGCGTTCCTCGACGTAGTGCAGGTCCTCGTCGAGGACGAAGCCGCGCGCCAAGAGGGCATCGCGCACCTTCCGAGTGTCGCGGGTCATGCCCTTCCATTCGCGCCAGCCCACGTCGACATGGATGCGCGCCGGCGGCAATGGCGCGTCCTCGATCAAGGTGATGATCCGGAAGTCGCTCCAGCGCACGGACGGGCTCATCGAGCCGATCAAACCGAAGACGGCTCGCTGAGCGAACAGCGCGTAAAGCGAAATGAGCCCGCCCATTGACGAGCCGATGATGCCGGTCGCCGCGCGCTCGGCCCGCGTCGGAAACGAGCGGTCAACGATGGGCTTGACCGTACTCACGAGCCAGTCGAGGTACGCGTCACCCTTGCCGCCCATCGGCTGCGGCCTGTCGCGCCAGTCCAGCGTTGACTTCCACGGGTTGTACTCGTCCATCCGATCGTCACCGTGGTTCCAGACCGCGACGGCAATCGCCTCCATGCCCTCCTTGGCGAGCTCTTCGAGGGCCTCGTCGGCGCCCCACTCGACACCGATGTACGAGGTCTTGGCGTCAAAGAGGTTTTGCCCGTCCATGAAATAGAGGACGGGGTACCGACGACCCGTTGGCTCGCCGGCAGCCATCGAGGCGGCAAGCGACGGCGGCAGGTACGCCTGCATCTCGCGCGCCGGGATGCCCGGGACACCTTCGACCTTGGGCCAGACCAGGACCGTGCCCGAGATGGTGTTAGGACCGTGATGGACTTCCGTGTATGTCTTCCATCCAGGGGGTGGCCATGCCGTCACTCGGTGACTTTCGTGCCGTGCTTGCGCACCTCGGCTTCGAGGTCGAGCGGCGCGATGCCGCCGTTCTTCTCGGCATCGCCCCACTGCTCACGCGGCACGCGCCACATGATCTCGAACTCGTTGCCGTCCGGGTCCGCGCCATACAGCGACTTCGACACGCCATGATCGCTCGCGCCGCCTAACGCACCCGACTCAGTGAGCACCTGCGCGGCGAGCGCCAGGTCCTCGATCTGGGGGACCTCCCACGCGAGGTGGTAGAGCCCGGTTGAGCCGCGCGGCGGACGAGGCGCCGCAGGGCCAACGGCAAACAATCCAAGATCGTGGTGGTTTTCGCCGCCGGCGGCGCGCAGGAAGCACGCGAAGTCGCGCATCCGCTCGACGATTTCGAAGCCGAAGACAGTCGTATAGAAGCCGACCGCGACATCGAGGTCGCGCACATAGAGGACGGCGTGGTTCAGTCGCGCGACCGGAATCGAACTCACTTGAGCAGCTCCAACAGCGTCTGGTGATGGACCGGCGCCGCGCCCAGCAGTCCGATCGTCTGGGTTGGCTTGTTGATATCGAACCATGGACCGCCCTCGAGCGTAGTGAGACGCGCCCCACCCTCCTGCGCGATCAGTCCCGCGGCACAGATATCCCAGGTGGACATGCCGCCCGATTGGATGAAAAGGTCAAAGCGACCTTTCGCCAGATAGGTCAACGCGAGTGCCGCGCTGCCCATTGAACGCGACACGCGGATGCTGCGGCGCACGCCGGTGTTGCGCTTCAGCCAGCCGCGCCGCGGCAGTGACAACGACGCGACGCAATCGACGAGCCGCTCCTTCACCGGCAAACGGACGCGCTGCCCATTCAACGTCGCTCCCCTACCGGCGATCGCACTGAACATCTCGTCGCGGACCGCGTCGTAGACGACCCCCACCTTGGGCACGCCATCGACCGACAGACCGATCGCCGTGCAGAAGAACGGGATGCCGTTCGCATAGTTGATGGTGCCGTCGAGCGGATCGATGACCCACACCCGACCGACTGCCTTGTCGGCATCCGCGGCGCCGGCATGGTGGCCCGATTCCTCGGCCAGGAAGGAGTCGGTCGGAAAGGCTTCGCGCAGGGCACCGATGATCAGCTGTTCGGACAGCTCGTCGACCTCGGTGACCACGTCGTGTTCGGACTTGTGGACGATGCGCTCGAGCTTCTCGTAGCGCTCCATCTGTAGCCGACCCGCCGTGCGCGCGGCGTCGGTGGCCACCGCTAACTCGCGCTTCACCGATTTGCCGCTTGCTCGACGAACGCCTTGATGATGCCGGTCGCGTCGGCCGAAACCTCGTGGGCGCGCTCGGGATGCCACTGGACACCGACCAGCCACGGTCCCTCGTCGGTGGCTTCGAAAGCCTCGACATAATCGCCGACAGTCATCGTCGGCGTCAGGCCATCGCCGAGCGTCGCGTTGGTGACGACCTGGTGGTGGTGCGAGTTGACCGTCAGCGGCGCGCCTCCCGTTGCTTCCGCGAGCCGCGAGCCCGCCGTTGGCGCGACGTCCTCATGAGCGTTGACCCAGTGCTCGCCATCGGGCGGTCCTTCGTGGCCAGTCACGTCCTGGAGCAGCCTGCCGCCACGAGCGACGTTCAGCACCTGGAAGCCGCGGCAAATGCCCAGCACCGGCACACCCAGCTCCGTCGCACGCTGGTACGCGTCAAATTCGAGCGAGTCGCGCGACTCCTCGATGTGGTGCGAGCCCTCGTTAGGCTCGCCGTAGCGCGCCGGATCGATGTCGCCGCCGCCCGCAATCAGCAACCCGTCGATGTCGTCGGGCAGCGCATCGCCGGGATAGAGCTCGACGATCTCCGCGCCGGCCTGCGTCAACGCCACGACGTAGTAATCGCGCGAATCGACGCGTACCGGTGAATCGGGACGCGACAGCGTCAGCGCGATACGAGGCGGGCGGGACACGCGGCCGATTGTAGGATTGACCGCGGATGCCCACCCGTTGGACGGCCCAGACCTGGACGCTCGTCGCTGCCGTCCTCGGCTCGAGCGTTGTTTTCCTGGACTCGTCGGTGCTGACCGTCGCACTGCCCGCAATCGGCAAAGAGCCGCGTCTCTTCGTCGACGTGCTCGAAGGCCAGAACTACATCTACTACGGCTACCTGCTGACCTTGTCGGCACTGCTCGTGCTCGCCGGTGCACTGTCCGATTACTACGGGCGGCGGCGCGTCTTCATCATTGGCCTCGCCGGATTCGCGTTGACATCACTGCTGTGCGCGATCGCACCCAACATCGAGGTGCTCATCGTCGCGCGGCTCGTTCAGGGGGCGTCAGGCGCCGTCCTCGTGCCGGGGTCGCTGGCCATCCTGACTACGAGCTTCGATGGACCCGAGCAGGGCCGTGCGTTTGGCATTTGGGCATCGGCCAGCGCGCTCGCGCCAATCATCGGGCCCTTCGTCGGCGGCGTGCTCGTCGACAACCTGTCGTGGCGCTGGGTGTTCCTGATCAACCTGCCGCTGATTGCCATCGCCGCCTATGCGGCGCTGCGCTACATGAAGGAAAGCCGCGACGACCAGGCGAGCGGGCGCTTCGACTGGATTGGTGCGCTGCTCGTGGCCGTGGCTGTGGGTGGCCTCAGTTTCGGCGCCATCTACGGCCAGCAGCGCCAGTGGCAGGACCCGATCGCCTTCGTGGCGCTCGGCATCGGCGCCCTCGCCACGGTGCTGATGCCTTTCTACTTCAAGAGGGTCAGCAACCCGCTCGTGCCGCTGTGGCTGTTCAAGTCGCGCAACTTCAGCGTCACCAACCTATCGACACTGCTCATCTATGGCGCGCTCTACGTACTGCTCATCTTCCAGGTCCTGTTCATGCAGGGCACCCTTGGCTACAGCGCCACGGCGGCTGGGCTCACGAGCATCCCCGGCCCGATTTTCCTGGTGCTGCTGTCTACGCGCTTCGGAGCCTGGGCTGGCCGCGTGGGCCCGCGCTGGTTCATGACAATCGGCCCGCTGATCATGGCCGCGGGCATCCTGTGGCTGTTGCGAATTCCGGCGGATTCCGCGCCATGGCAATTCGAGCTGGGCAACCCTGCCTCGTGGGTCCCAAGCAGCGGCTACCTGATTGACATCCTGCCCGCGCAGCTGCTCTTCGGGTTTGGGCTATCGATCATGGTGGCGCCACTCACGACCGCGCTGATGCGCTCGGTCCCAGGCCGCGTGTCCGGTCTTGGTTCGGCCATCAACAACGCGATCTCGCGCGTTGGCCCACAGCTCGCAGGGGCATTGATCTTCATCGTGATCAGTGCGTCGTTCTACGGCGCGCTGGGCGCCGGCGCGCCTGCGCTGAACGTCACCGATCCGCAGGTGCGCAGCGAGTACCAGCCGCTCAACCCAGCCCCGGCCAGTGCCGACGCGACCGTGGCCGCGGTAGTCAAGCAATCGTCGACGGACGCATTCCACCTGGCGATGCTCACCGCGGCACTGCTCCTTGTCGCCGGCGCGGCGGTAAATGGCGTCTTCATCAGCAACCGCCAGGCACTCGCCGGCGCTGAGGGACCGCACGCGGAATCGGCGCCGAGCGCGTCTGCGGGCTAACCCGCTAGTTGCAGCGGACGGTCAGCGTGACTGAGGCGGGCAGCGGTTGACCGCCGCCAGGTATGGGCGGCACGGTCTGCGTGAATGACTGGGTTGTCCCCGCCGGAATGAGCGGCGTAAAGAAGACGTAGTCACGGAAATCGGGCACGCCGGCAGCCATGATCCGGCAACTGGTACCAGACGCGCGGGTGCCGCTATTGGTCACCGCGACGCTCACCTGAAGGCCGCCGTCGGTGCGCGTAGCGACGCCGTTGAGCGCTGAAGGGAACGGCCCGATGCCGTTGGCAGCGAGGCGCAACAGGATCAGCAATAGCGCGAAGCCGCCCAAGACGCCAAACAGGATCGTGCCGTGGACCTGGGTGGCACTCGGCCCCTTGATGTGGCCCGGGTTGTCGCGCTCGCACATTGCAACGCCGAGTGGCGTCGGCCGGCCGCAGCGGATACAGGCGTCGTGCGGCTGGGTCAGATCAACGACGACGGACATCACGAGCCAGCCTAGCGCGAGGCAGCGAGACCCGCGCGGGCGGCGGCATTGAGCAGGGCGTCGACCTCAGCCGGCCGCACCCACGACACGACGAGCTCGTCCGCGCCGCGGTCGTGCCACTCGCCTGCGAACGTCGCCATATCGGCGATGAGCGGCCGCTGATCCAGGGGGACGTCGCGCGCCAGATCAACCGCGATCAGATGAACGACATCGCTGCGCGAGCGTCCGTTGGCCTCCAGCTCGGCCAGATGGATGGGCAGCAGCTCGGCGTAGTCGGTGCCATTGGTGGTCCAGCCATCGCCTACCCGAGCGGCCAGGCGCGCGCCGCCGGGCTTCTCGCCACCGACGATGATCCGCGGCGCAGGGTTTGGCGTCGGGTGTGCATAAGCCTCATGTAGCTGGAAGAACCTGCCTTGGTAGTCGGCCGGTCCGCCGGCCAACAGCAACCGGATCACGGCCACGGCCTCTTCCAAGATGTGAACGCGGACGCCCGGTTCCGGCAACTCAATTCCGTAGGACGGCAGCTCTGGCCCGGAACCACCGACGCCGATGCCCAGCTCGACCCGACCCGGCGCCTGGTCGCACAGCGTCGCCAGCATCCGCGCAAGCACCGCGGGATGGCGGTTCATGACGTTGTTGATGAAGCTGCCGACTTTGAGCCTGGTCGTGACGGCGGCGACGGCCGTCAGCGTCGTCCAGCACTCGAGCACAGGATCCGTCTTCTTGCCGCGCGAGACAAAGTGGTCCCACGACCAGATGCCCGTGAAGCCAGCCTGCTCGGCGGCGATTGAGGTCTCGCGCCACCAGGCGGATGAGACGCCGATCGTTGTCGGGTTGAGGCCAATGGGGATCATCGTTGTTACCGGTTCAGGCGAGCGAGGTGCCAGCCTCGAGCGCGATCTCGATCATCTTTACGGTCGCCTGCTCGAGCTCGTCGAGCGACATGTAGTCGGCGCCCACGGCGTCGTCGTCCTTGATGAGCGTGTCGCTGACGGTGAGGATGCAGCCGCCGCGGACGTCCTCGCCGCGTGCCTGTTCGCGCATTGCGAGATAGAACAGCGCGGACGCCTCCATCTCGACCGCGATAACGCCGCGGCTGCGCATCTTGGCGGCGTAGTCCGAGTCGGGGTTGTAGAAGACATCGACGGACTGAACAACACCGGGATGGGGATCGATGCCCATGCCCTTGGCTGTATCGACCAAGGCGCGAGTCAATTCGAAGTCCGCGGCCGGAGCAAAGGGATCGCCATGGAGATAGGTCCGCGTTGAGCCATCCATGGGCACCGCTGCGGTGGCGACGACGACGTCGCCCGTGTTCAGGCCGCGGGCGATGCCACCGCATGTGCCGGTGCGTATGAACGTGGTGGCGCCCAACATCAGCAGTTCTTCCATGACGATCGAGAAAGACGGCGTGCCGATGCCGCTCGTCTGGATGCTGACCGGCCTGCCCTTGTAGGTGCCGGTGTAGCCGAGCAGTGAGCGGTGCTGATTGACCAGCTTGGACTTCTCGAGGCCGCCATCGAGCAAGCCCGCCATCATCGTCGCGCGGCCCGGGTCGCCCGGCATCAGGACGAGTTGAGCGTAGTCACCGCGTTCGGCGCGGAGATGAATCTGTGGCATCGCCGGAGTCTAGCCCGCAAGCGACGCGCAGCAGCGCTGGCGCTGCGGAGGAGAGGCGGTCATCGCGACCCGTCGCCGAGCGGCAGGCGCCACAGCGTGTGCCACGGCTGCTCCGGCATGTGGCCGATCAGCCACGCCTCGCGCACGATGTGCTTGACCGGTAGTGCGGCGGGCAGCGCATGCTCGGCCGCGGCATAGAAGTCATCGGGCACGTCCTGGGCAACAGTGAGGTGCGGGATGACGGTCTCGTAGACACCCAGATAGGGCGGGTAGGCGGGAAACTCGGCGGCCAATGCAGCAGTCATCCGGCGGAACGGGTCGGCCGGGTCCGGTGGCAGGTAGACGACGTTGGGGAATCGGGCGATGTCGCGGAAGTTGACGGTGAACGACGGCTCAGCAGCCACGATCGCTGCGATCTTGCGCCGCACATCATCGTCGAGCCCTTCGACCGCCATGAACGGGTAGATCAGGGTCACGTGCGCGGGTACGCCCTGCGCGGCCGATGGATCCATCCGCTCGCGCAGTCGCGAGATCGTCGCCGGCACGGCAATCGGGACGATGATCGCGCTCTCGCCCTCCACGGTCGAAGCCTATACGGTGCTTGACGCAATGAATGCGGTTGAGTTGGAGTTTCGACGGGTCTCGCGCAGATACGGCGAGACATTGGCGGTCAACGACCTGAGTCTGACCGTGCCCGCAGGCAAGATCTGCGTTTTCGTCGGACCGTCGGGCTGCGGCAAGACCACCAGCCTCAAGATGGTCAACCGGCTCATCGAACCGACGTCCGGCCAGATCCTGGTGGGCGGCAAGGACGTCATGGAGCAGGATCCGATCGAGCTGCGCCGCGGCATTGGCTACGTGATCCAGCAGGTCGGGCTGCTGCCGCATCTCACGGTCGGCGAGAACGTCGGCGTCGTCCCCCGGCTATTGAGTTGGGACAAGGCCCGCATAAACGCGCGTACGGATGAGTTGCTGGCGCTGACTGGCCTCGCGCCAAAGACCTACCGCGACCGCTACCCGGCGCAACTTTCCGGCGGCGAACGGCAACGAGTGGGTGTCGCCCGAGCCCTCGCCGCGGACCCACCGCTGATGCTGATGGACGAGCCGTTCGCGGCGGTCGACCCGATCGTCAGGGAGCGGCTGCAGAACGAGCTGCTGCGTCTTCAGGAGCAGCTTGCCAAGACGATCGTCTTCGTGACGCACGACATCGACGAGGCGATCAAGCTGGGCGACCTTGTCGCGGTCC
>JBDTVN010000011.1:0-21539 GCA_040007155.1 Chloroflexota bacterium | reverse complement strand
AGAGGTACGGGAGCATTCGTCGGACCTGCTCTTCGCTGGTCTTCGACACAACGGCCTTGCCCGCGTAACGCCGGGTGCGGCTCGACGACTTGATGTCGAGGTGGTGGCCCTTCCACGCCTTGACGCGGACGACCTTGCCGCTGCCAGTGACGCCGAAGCGCTTGGCTGCACCCTTGTGAGTCTTCATCTTTGGCATTGTTCGTTCTACCTAGGCTGGTGGCGGGGCGGCGGCCACTGGGGGCTGCTCGACCGCGGCCGTTTCTGTTGTCTCTGGTGTCTCTTCGCCTTCGGCTCGCTGCTTGGGCTTGTGATTCGAAGTAATGACGAGCGACATCTGCTTGCCTTCCAGCAGCGGTTGACGCTCGACCGTACCGTTCTCGCCGACCTGGTCGGCGAAGCGCAGAAGGAGGTCTCGACCCAGGTAAGCGTGGCTCACCTCGCGGCCCCGGAATTGGACCGTCACTTTGACCCGATCGCCGTCCTCCAGGAACTGGATGGAGCGCCGGACCTTGGTGTCGAAGTCGCCCTTGCCGATCTTGATCTTGAGGCGGATCTCCTTGAACTCAACGGACCGCTGATGGCGGCGCGCTTCCTTCTCGCGACGGGCCTGCTCGTACTTGAACTGGCCGTAGTCGAGGAACCGGACGACCGGCGGAGACGCCATAGGCGCGACCTCGACGAGATCGTAGCCCCTGTCCTGCGCGAGCCCGAGAGCGTCCGACGTGGTCATCACGCCAGCTTGGTTGCCCTCTTCATCCACTACCCGCACCTGCGGGACGCGGATCATCTCGTTGATTCGCAGCTCTCGACTCAGGCCTGATCCCTCATGCGCTCTCTCTCAAATGGCAACTCCCGGGATGCACGACGACATATCGCCGCGCCCTCGGCGGCCTGCGGGAATATAGCACAGGATCGCGCTCAATCGGCCTTCCCGCGCGGCTGCTGGGCACCGATCAGAGATCAGGGCCGCCAATGCGCCAGTCGGCGAAAGTCGCGCTGTAGTCGCTATCGAAATCCACCAACGAGCTGAGGATGTTCAGCCGAGTGTCTGTCCAGTCGAAACGGATACCCCGGAATTGGTCGACGCACAGCAGCCGACCCGACTCGACACCGTCGATGTTGTAGGGCTGCTCGCTCGACCCAACTTCGCAGGAGCCAGTCCCGGCACTGCTGCCGAACACGCTGACGCGCTGCTGGTAGGCCGCATCCATCTCGCTCGGCGACAGATAAGACGCGTACTCCGCGATCTCGGCACCGTTATCGCCGGGCTTGCGCATAAAGCAGGTGACCACGGCTTCTGCCATGCGGCCGTACAGCGGCGGTCGAACGCTCTGGTAACAGGAGTCGACCCAGTCGCTCGGAATGTGCGTCATCAGGTCCAGCCCGGCGTCGGTCATCTCGCCGCTGTCCGAGCTGTCACCAAACGTGATGATGTCGCCGACGTCGATCGTGGTTGGGGCGCCCAGAGCCTCGGCATAGATGCCGGCGCGGTTGAACGTGTCTGGACCGGCGTCGGTCTCGTAGACCGCCACGGGGCCCGTGCCGTCAAGCCAGAGGGTTATGCGCACCTTGCCCGTCGCGAGTCCGCTGCACTCAACAGCCATCAAGGTCGATTGATTAATCGGGATGTTGAGACCGCTCACCTCCTGTTTCACCTTGGTATCGAAGCCAGCGTTGGTGAGGTTGCCCAGGAACCAGCTGCCATCGGTGTCGACGAGTGCGCCCCACTCGTCGGTGTCATTCGCGTCGCACAGCAGACCGAAGCGACCAGGACCCTGCGGCACGAACTGTGCGGCCATGCGCATCGTCGATTGTTCGCCGTCGAGCACTCGACTGGTGGCGAGCCAACCTGTGGTGTTCTGCACATCCAAGCGCAGCCTGTCACCCGCGTACGAGATCGTGCCGACCGTCGCGTCGCTGTCCGTGACCTGGCCCACTGCCCAGCCACTGGACGGATCGGTCATATCGTCGCTGAAAAGGAGGTCGCGCGTGTCGAGCTCGGACGGCGCTTGAGTCGGAACGGCCGTGGGGCCTTCGGTAGGTGCGACGGACGGCGTAGCGGACGGTGTTGGGGCGACCGTCGCGACGGGCGACGCGGTTGGTGACGCTGTAGGCGCGGCCGAGGGCGTACTAGTCGGCGCGGGCGTCGCAGGAGCCGGCGTCACGGACGGCGCCGCGCTTGGCGCGGTGATCGACACGCAACCAGTAACGAGCGCCACGACCGCGATAAGTGCAGTCGGCAACTTGGACATCGGCTTCTTCCCTCCTCCGGCGATGTTAGTCAATCGGGCTTGCGCGCCGCGGCCTCATCCGCCAAACGCGCGGCCAGGTCGTCCCAGCCGATCGGCGGCTGCTGCTCCCCGGCGCGTGTCCGTGGCGCGGCCGTGCGTGCCTCGATCTCGCGATCGCCGAGCACGAGCATGTACGGGACCTTCTGCTCCTGCGCCAGGCGGATCTTGTTTTGCATGCGGTTCGCGGAGTCGTCGACCTCGACGCGCAGGCCGCGTGTCTCTAGGACGCTGGCCAATTCGGCCGCGGCCTCGTTATGGCGATCGGCAATTGGGATGACGACGGCCTGGATCGGCGCGCACCAGAATGGAAACGCCCCCGCGAAGTGCTCAGTGATGACCCCAATGAACCGCTCGAGTGAGCCGAGGATCGCGCGATGGATCGCCACCGGGCGCTGACGCTCGCCGTTCTCATCGATGTAGTGCAGGTCGAATCGTTCCGGCAGCATCAGCCGGTCGACCTGGATCGTCGCCGTCTGCCACTCGCGCCCCAGTGCGTCCTTGATCTGGATATCGATCTTGGGGGCGTAGAACGCGCCATCGCCGGGCTTGACGCGGTAGTTGACGCCCGACGCCTTGAGCGCGTCGAGCATCATCGCTTCCGTCTCGCGCCAGATCGCGTCGTCACCCAACGCCTTGGCAGGCTTCGTCCCGAACGTGAGCAGCGGCTCGAGGCCGAACCACGAGTAGAACTCGGTCACCTCACCCATGAGGGCCAGGATCTCGGACTGAATCTGCGCCGGCGTGACGTAGATGTGGGCGTCGTCCGTGTAGAAGTGGCGGACCCGCGTCAGGCCCGATCGGACGCCTGAGAGCTCCGCCCGATGCAATACCCCGTATTCGGACAGTCGGAGCGGAAACTCGCGGTACGAGCGCACCCGCGAGCGATAGATGAACGTCGACTCGGGGCAGTTCATCGGCTTGAGGCTGTACGTCTGGTCCTCGGATTCGACAAGAAACATGTTGTCGCGGTACAGGTCCCAGTGGCCCGACTGCTCCCACAGCTTCTTGTGCACCAGCGGCGGCGTGTAGATCTCCTGGTAGCCGCGCTTCGCCTGGATGCCGCGCATCGCCTCGCGCAACGTGTTGTATAGACGCCAGCCCTTGGGATGCCAGAAGGCAGCGCCGGGCGATACGTCGTGGAACGAGAAGAGGTCGAGCGCCACGCCCAGCTTGCGGTGGTCGCGCTTCTTGGCTTCCTCGCGTCGCCACAGAAAGTCGTCGAGCTCCTTCTGCGTGGACCAGACCGTCCCGTAGATGCGCTGGAGCGCCGGCCGTTTCTGGTCGCCGCGCCAGTACGCGCCGCTGACCGCGAGCAGCTTGAACGGGCCGATCTTGCCTGTCGTCTCGACATGTGGACCACGGCACAAGTCGATGAATGGCCCGTGTTCGTACGTCGACACTTCGGGCTCGGGCTGGTTCGCGTCCTTGGCGGCCGTGCGCAGGTCATCGAGGATCTCGACCTTGAAGGGCTGACCGCTCTTCTCGAAGAAGGCGCGCCCCTCATCGGGCGGCAGCACTTTGCGCACGAAGGGGTGGTCGGCCTTGACCGACTCGGCCATCCGGGCTTCGATGTGCGCGAGGTCATCGGTCGATAGCGGTCGGCTGACTTCGAAGTCGTAATAGAAGCCGTCGGCGATGGCGGGGCCGATGCCCAGCTTGGTGTCCGGGAAGAGATCGAGGACTGCCTCGGCCATGACGTGCGCAGCCGAGTGGCGCATGGGGTCGAGCGGATCGCCGGCGTGCGCGTCGAGCAGCTCTTCGGCAGAGCTCTTCTTCACCGCCTCGAACGAAAGATCGTCGTCGTGTTCGTCTGCTGGCGCGACCGCCACTGGAGCATCCTGGCCCATCAAAAAACCTCCCGTCCGTCGACTTAAGAATCGACCGGGACGAGAGGTTGACCCTCCCGCGGTTCCACCCGCGTTCGCCGTTAGGCGCACTCAGTGCTGCCGCGCTAACGGGCGGCGCCCGGATCGGTTCACCGATCGCTCACGGGTGGTGCGCTCCTGGTGGTGTCCGCCTGGGCTTCCAGCCGATGGCCCGGGCTCTCTGTGGATCCGCTCCGTTTGCGCGCGTCCCGCTCGACGCGTTATGAAGTTGGCGCGGAGTATACGACGCGGGGACAACCCCACGGGTGTCGGCGCCGCTGTCAACGGCCGCCGTTGCACCTATGTGCGAAATGACCTCTGGCCCGTGACGGAGCGGTCAATCCGACCCTACGGTCGCTGTAAATCTCCGGAATCTGTGGGCTTCGCATATCGCGAGCAAGGTTTCGTTCGGATCCTGTCCTCCTGTCGACTCGCGCCGGCTCCCGGGCAACGCGTTCTCGCGCGGGACGAAGGACCACATGAGTGATGCCACGAATCTGTCGCGTATCGCGACCGTGATCCGCACTCCCACGGCCTGGCGACGAGCCGCGAAACGCCCTCCCGCTTGGGGTGCGCTACTGATTGTGACCCCCTTACTGGCCGGGCTGTACCTGCTGTTGCCAGTGGACGGTCTTGAGCGAACCGTTGCGTACCCGTCCTTTGGGCTCCTAGGCACCGCTGCAATCTTCATTGGCATCCATTTGCGTCGCCCGGCGCGACCGAGGTCCTGGCGCCTCATCGGGGCCGCGTTCGCGTTGATGTCGCTGGGCGACCTCACCTACACGGTGATATCTCTCAGCGGGGAAGTTCCATACCCATCGCTCGCAGACATACCGTATTTGGCCGGGTATCTGTGCCTCGTCCTCGGATTTGCTGGTCTGGTCCGCGGCCGCATCCCAGGCGGCGACAGAACGCCGATGATCGATGCAGCGATCCTGGCCACGGGCGCCGGCTCGCTCTTCTGGATGGCTATCGCGCACCCCAGTGTCAGTGGAGTCGTCGACCCCCTGGCAGCGACCGTCTCGTTGGTGTATCCGGCAATGGATCTGCTGCTGCTGACGCTGGGCCTGCGTGTTGCGCTGACTGCGGTCGCCCGGCCCCGCTACCTCCTCTTCCTGGTCCTCGGCATGACGCTCTATTTCATCGCCGACGTCCTATATGCGTTGCTGACTCTCAGCGGAACGTACATGAGCGGAAATCCAGTCGATGCCGGTTGGATCGTGGGGATCCTGTTGATTGGCGTGGCAGCTCTGCACCCGTCGACCCGCACTGCCGTGGCGCCGGTGGAACGGATCGCCCCCCGGATCAGCCGCGTACGGTTGGCGCTCTTCGCCCTTGCCGCGCTCGCCGCTCCGGCGATTCTGTTTACGCGCACATCTGCGGGGAGCGAGGAGTTTGGTCTGATCGTGGAGTGGGTGCTCCTCTTCGGGCTCGTCCTCGTCCGGCTGAGCACTACAGTCGACCAGCTCGCCCTTTCCCTCCGCGAGCGACAGCAGCTCCAAACCGAGCTTGCGTACGGCGCGAGTCATGACCCACTCACCCAACTCGCCAATCGCACGCTCTTCGAGGCACGACTCGCCCAGGCAATGGCCCAGACACCGTCCACGACCGCGGTGATCTTCCTCGATGTCGACGACTTCAAGTCGATCAACGACACGCTGGGTCACCCAACCGGTGATGAGGTGCTGCGTGTCGCAGCCGCTCGACTCGCGTCCAATCTGCGTGGCACCGATCTCCCCGCGCGTGTCGGGGGAGACGAGTTCGCGATCCTCGTCGAAAGCTGCGCCGATGCGGCGAGCGCCTGCGCCGTCGCCGAACGCGCCGTCTCCGCGCTACGCGCCCCCGTGACCATCGGTGGCCACCGCATCCTTGTCCACGCGAGCGCAGGCGTTGCGATGTCGACGGCGCGCTCGACTGACGTTGACCTGATGCGCGAAGCGGATATCGCGATGTACGCAGCCAAGGCGGGCGGCAAGGATCAGGTCCACGAATACGCGTCGGGAATGCAGGCCCAGATCACTCGGAACTACGAGCTGCGGACCGAGCTTGCCGAAGCGCTCGCGCTCAATCAGTTCGTGCTGCACTACCAGCCGGGCGTCGATCTCGGGACCGGGATGGTCGTTGGGGCCGAGGCTCTCGTCCGCTGGGAGCATCCCGTGCGCGGTCTGCTGCCGCCGGCCGAATTCATTCCGGATGCTGAGCTGTCCGGACTCATCCACCCGCTCGGAAAATGGATTCTGCGCGAGGCGTGCACCAGCGCGGCTGCGTGGCCCGATCGACCGGATGGCCAGCGACCCACGATAAGCGTCAACCTGGCCGCAGGGCAGCTTCTCGAGCCGGGATTCGTAAAGGATGTGGCCGCGATCCTGGCCCAGACGGGCCTCAAACCGAGCAATCTCCTGCTCGAGGTGACGGAAAGCGCACTGATCAACGGAAAGGTGGCCGGCGCGGCGCTCAACCGTCTTCGAGCCCTGGGCGTGATGCTCGCGCTGGACGACTTTGGGACCGGTTATTCATCGCTCGGCTACCTCGCCGAGCTCCCTTTCAACTTCGTCAAGATCGACAAGTCCTTCGTTGCCGGGATCGGCCATGCCGGTCGCATCGACAGTCTGCTCCAGGATGTTCTGCGGCTGTGCAGCGGGCTTGAGCTCCAGACAGTTGCTGAGGGGATTGAGACGCCGCTACAGCTCAACACCCTGCGCGAGATGGGCTGCCGCTTCGGCCAGGGATACCTCTTTGCTCGCGCGGTTCCTGCAGCCGAGTTCGTGCGGCTGATGGCCTCGGCGCAACTTGGCGGTGTCTTGCCTGGGATCGTGACGGACATCAGGCGCCCGAAAGCGGACCGTCCTGCCAAGGACGGCGGAGGATTCCGATCGCGACGCCCAGTCTCGGCCATCTTGAAGCCCGCCGCGCTCGCGAGGAGCTGGGAGAATTGGTGGGCGACACTGGGTTCGAACCAGTGACCTCTTGCATGTCAAGCAAGTGCTCTAACCAGCTGAGCTAGCCGCCCGGGGGTCATCCATTCTAAACGTGGCCGCGTAGCATCAGCGAAATGGTGTTTGTTTTTGCGCACGGCAGCGTGGGCACTCTTCCCGACCACGAAGCCATCATGTGGCTGTTTCCCGTGCTGCCCGCTTTGCTGATTGCGACGATCGTCGTCGGCGCGCTGCTGGACCGTCGAGGAACGCTCGGCGCGCCAGGCCGAACGGTGGCGACCTACGCGCCGCTGGCCGTAATCGCCGCCGCACTCAGCCTGGCCAGCGCGGGCATTCACTTCGCGGTCATCAGCGAGCACCTCGCGGATGACGTCCTGTTCGGCGTCCTCTTCTTCGCTCTGGGCTGGTTCCAGCTGGTCTGGGCGCAGGTCTACCTGATCTGGCAGCGCCGATCGGCGGCGTGGCTGGCAATCATCGTGAACCTGGGCGCCGTGCTTGTCTGGGTGATGTCGCGCACCGTGGGGCTGCCGATCGGACCAGAACCATGGGTTCCCGAACAGCTCGGTTTTGCAGACATCCTCGCGTCGTCATTCGAGCTCGGGCTGATCGGCCTGCTCCTCCCAACGGTTATGGGCGATCGCTTCGCTCAGACCCTGAGCGAGCGGATGCCCATCCAGAAGGCATTCGTGCTGGCGGCGTTCATGATCTTGGCCGTCGGGCTGTTTACGGCCATGGCGCTGGTGCCACCCGCCTTCGAGTTTCTGGCGTTCTCCTAAGGCGCTCCCGCGCACCTCGCTAAGCGGCAAAGAAGAGCCCGGCTCGCCTTTCGACGAGCCGGGCTTCTGCGTCCAACAAGGAGATGAACCGCCAGTTAGCGGCTCATCGTCGTCATCTTGGAGTTGCCCCAGAAGGCAGCCAGAGCGGCCCAAGCGAACACGACCAGGTGGAGCAGGTTGTCACCGAGCTCCAGGTTGGCCAGGCCGAACGTGTTCGGCTCCGCATTGCCCGACACCAGGAAGCCATACACCCCGAAGAAGAGTGCGATAAGGGCGACCAGGATCACGATCCAGCGGTAATACGGCGCGAGCGCCGTATTGAGCCCCGGCACGTAGACCGCCGCCAGAGCGACGATGCCGAGCGCGAGGTGGGCAATGTTCTCGCTGTTGTCGAGCCAGAAGAACGAACCCAAGGCGGACTGCGCTGCGCTGCCATTGAGGAAGACGAAGCCAATCAGTCCGAGCAGCAGCAACACCACGCCGCCGCTCATTAGGAAGCCCTTGGGCGTAAAGAGCATCTCCCGCCAATTCATGGACATTAACTAAATAACCCTCCACTCACGCTGGACGCCGAAACGGTCACCTCCCCCGTGACCGAGCGCCACTGCCGCGAATAATGCGCCCACGGTGCGCCATGTCAACGGGCGTTTGTGCATCTTGGAGTGGGGTTGTGCTCAGGAGGGAGCGGAGAGGTACCCTTGCGCGCATATAGCGGGAGGCAATGACTCGCGGTCCGTCCCCAGGTCGCCGGGACCGCGCCGAGCCACTGGCGAGACCGCCCCGCATCCGACCAGATGCCAAGGAGGCAGTTATGTTCGTCAGACGGCTGAGTTTATTTGTCATGGCGTTGGGACTGGCGTCGGCTCTGCTGCCGGCGATGACCCTCGCCGCGGGGAGCTCCTACTGGAATGTCGCCGGCACCTACGGCGTCAACGTGGAGTATCTCAGCGTTAACTATTCGGAGACTCTCGTGCTGACCCAGGTCGGAACGGGGACCATCACCGGGACGTCGCTTGGCTCCCCGTGCTCACCGGGTTGTTCTGACTTCACGGTCACAAGCGGCTCGGTCGTGGGTGACAACGTCACTATCGTCGCCACGAGTCCCTTCACCGTAACCCTGACCGGTTTGATCGCGGCAGACGGATCGATGTCCGGCACGTGGGCAGACGGCGCTGGCGGGCTTGGCCGCTCGGGAACCTGGTGGACCACATCTGGACACGCAACCCGCGTGAACGTGAGCTCGCACGCGAATTCGGACCTGGTTCCATATCCGAGTGGCACGCCGGTCGGTTCAGTCATCTTCAATAGCTCCGCTGGCAATCCGAACAACCTTGAGCTGACGCTTCAGCTCAAGAAGGTCTCGCCCAACACGAGCTACGACGTATGGCTGTTCATCGATACCTACGCCAGCGGCCAGGGCTACGTCGTCGGAACCCTTACGACCAACGGCGTCGGCAACGGCACCTTCCACGTCAATACCTTCGTCACCCCGGGTATCCACACCGTCGCGGTCGATGTAACCCTTCATGGGAGCCCCAACGACGTGTTCGTTACCCCCGGTCTATACGGGCAGAACCTCTGGCTTTTCTTGAAGTAGCAGCCCAGAAGGCAAGAGCCCAGAAGACCCCGGGCGACCGCTCGGGGTCTTCTGCTGTGTGCCAACGGGCCGTGTGGCCTTGGTTCGGTACTCAGCTCGGAGCGACGGTAGGCGCGATCGGATCGGTCGGTGCATCGGTCGGAGTCGGCTCAGTCGTGCGTTGCCAGAACGTCACGCCGATCGGGTGGCCGGTCGCGGCCGTGCGGTAAAGCTGCACGACACCAGTGCCGTTGACCTGGTCGATGCGCGCCTCAATCGTCATGGTGCCGCTGCCCGGATTCGTGCTCTTCACGTCGACGAAATCGCCGCTGATCTGACCGTCGGAATTCATCGTGCCCCTGAAGGTCATGATCCATTCCTGGCCGGGATACTGACCGTCGAAGTCGGACAGGCCCGACCACCACACGCAGGTGCCAAGCTGCTTGATGTAGTACAGGCCGCCGTCGTTGCCGCTCCACGCACCGGACAGATCAAGCAACTGGCCATCGGGGCCGCTTACCTGGACGGCCGGGCAACCCGCGTCGCCAGAGGCCGCGGGGCCGCTGCCGCCGCACGCACAGATGAGTACGGCGATGGTCGTCAGCGCGAGCGCGAGTCGTATTCGAGTCATCGCCCGAAAAAGTAGCAGAGCGGCCGCGGACATCAACTGTGTGGCCTATGGGTCGAAATGCGCGGCGCGATAAACGACCTGGCCATCGATGAGCGTTGCCAGCGGGCGCGTGGCGGCCAGCGCGGCCGCGTCGATAAGGTCGGCGAAGCCGGCGGAGGGGACGATCAGCAGGTCGGCGCGCGATCCAACGGTGAGGCGGCCCAGATCGTTTTGGCCCGCGACCAGCGCCGGATCCAGGCACGCGGCGCGCAGCGCGCGAGCGAGGTCGATGGCCTGGCGCGGGCCGACCTGCGGGCCCGAGGGATCATTTGGGTTTCTGCGTACGACCGCCTCGGCGATGCCCGGCCACGGGTCGGGCTGCTCGACTGGCGCGTCTGTGCCGAAGGGGATCAGTGCGCCGCCGTCGAGCAGGGCACGCAGCGGGATCGAGTTGTCGCCGCGCTCGCCCCAGCCGGCGCGGATTTGGGGTTCGTCGCTGCGCAGGTGGACCGGCTGGACCGACGCGGCCACGCCCAGCCGACCGAAGCGCGGCTGATCCTGCGGGTCGACGAGCTGGGCGTGCTCGACGCGGCGACGCAGCGGAATGTCGCGCGGCTGTGGTGGCAGCGACTCAAAGACATCCAGCACCGCACGCACCGCCGCATCGCCAATTGCATGGATCTGCACCGCGATGCCCTTCTCCTCCGCGCGGCGAGCGAGATCGGCCAGATCCTCTGGCGTCGTGAGAACCATGCCGCTTGGGCCGCCCGTGGGCGGGTTCGTCGCCGCGTCCGAGTAAGGGGCGAGCATGGCCGCGCTGCGCGAACCGAGCGATCCATCAGCGAACAGCTTGAACCAGCCCATGGAATAGCGGCCGACGCTTTGACCGCTGCGCATCCCCAGATCGACGGCGCGCTCGAATTGCGGCGCCCGCACAGAAGCGATAACACGCAGCGGCAGGCTCCCCTCCTCTGCCATGCGCCTGTACAGAAGAGGGCCGCGGATGATCATCGTGTCGGCGCTGAGCTCGCCTGGGTCGTGGCATCCGGTCAGGCCCAGTTCCGCCAGCCGCTGCGCTGTTTGAACTAGCAGTTGTTCGACCTGTGCGCCTGAAGGTTCAGGGATGGCCGATTCGACGAGCGCTCCGGCGGTCTCATGCAGGATCCCCGTGGGCTCGCCGTGTTCGTCTCGCCGAACCAGGCCGCCGTGTGGGTCGGGCGTGGTCGTGCTGACCTCGGCTGCCCGCAAAGCGGCGCGACTCAACCAGCTCGAATGGTGATCGTGCGCGACCAGCTCGGTGGGCCTGCCCGGGGCGACTCGTTCCAGCATGTCTGCGTCAGGCCAGCCGCCCAGGTCGTGAGCCGACCAGCCGTGGCCAAAAAGCCAGCCGTGCGTGTCGCCTACTTCGCTCATGAGCCGGTGGCGTTCCGCCACTGCGGCGAGCGATCCGGCCAGATCGAGTCCGGTCAGATCAATGTGGGTCGAGCTCAGCGCGAGCGTCATGAGATGCAGGTGGGCATCGGTGATACCGGGGACGACAAGCTGATCGGGCGTCAGCCGCCAGCGCTGCGTGTGCGGCCCGACCAACCCGGCAAGGTCGCTTTCGCCACCCACTCCGACCACTCGGTCGCCAGCGAGAGCAATCCCGTGCTCCCAGCCAAAGCCGCTTTCGCCGGCGAGCGTCGCTACCCGGCCAACGATGACCAGGTCCGCCGTCGTCACGACAGCAGGGCCGCCAATTGCGCGCGATCAAGACCTGCGGCGAGACCGAGCGCCAACGCGACGCGCGACTTGGGGCCGTCGAATACCGACGGCAGTGCGCCGGCGCGCTGCCACTGCGCGCCACCCCCGGGAAATGCATATACGGGCGCGATCGTGCCATGGGCTACTCGCGTCGTTTCGACCACGACACAACCATCGGTCATGAGCTCGGTTGCCGCTAACAGAAGGTCGGCGCCGGTGTTGCCCGTCCCGGTCGCCGCAACAACCACGCCCGGCGGGTGGAGCGGCCGCAGTGCGCGCAGCAAAGTGCCGTCGATGCCGGCTACGGCGGTGATGAGATGCACGTCTTCAACGGCGTGATCCGGTACGTGCGGCAAGCGGTTGCGGCGGGCCGGCGTGCCTTCAAGAACAAGCCGCCCGTCCTCCACGCGACCCGTGGCGAAACCGTCGCGCGGCTGAAACGTGTTCATCGCGGTCGTGTGCGTCTTGACGACGTCGCGCGCCGCAACAACGAGCCCGTCGAGCACGACCTGGACGCCCGCACCAGCGAGATCCGCAGATTGTGCGCAGATGGCCGCGTCAACGAGGTTGCGCGGCCCGTCGAAATCGGGCGAGGAGCCATCGCGCATGGCGCCGGTAACGATGAGCGGCTTATCCGAAAGCACGAGCAGCTCGTACGCGAAGGAGGTCTCCTCGATCGTGTCGGTACCCTGGACGACAACCGCGCCCGCGATCTCGGGCCGCGCCAATGCCTCGTCCACGATGCGCGCGATCTCCAACATCTGGGCGAAACGCAGGTGCGACGCGGGCACCAGACCCCAGTCGATCGACTCGATCTCAGCGACGCGCGCCACCCCTACAGAACGCGCCAGAATCTCCGCGCCGCGCAGGACCGGTGTGTTGCCGCCCGCCTGTGCATCGGGCAGAGTCGAGATGGTCCCACCGGTGAAGACCATCGCGACGCGGGTCATGGCTCCTGAAACTCGTCTGGGCCCTCGACCTCGTTCGGCTCACGCAGGTTCCGCGGCGATGTGAGTGATCGGCCCGACAGGCTGACCGGGTCGACAGCATCGATGAGCACGCCCTCGGACGCCAGCGCTTCATGGGTTGGATGAGCGCGCGTGATCGAGCCAACCGCGACGAGCAGCGTCAGCAGGGCGGCGCCCTGGACGACGACCGGCGTGCCGACCACGTCGGCGATAGGCCCAACGATGATGATCGGCAAGAAGCTCGCGATCGAGACGAGCATGTTGAGCACACCGAACACGCGACCGCGGACGTTCTCCGGCAACTCTTCCTGGAGCTGTGTCTGCGCCGGCACAGCGACGAACGCATAAGCAACGCCGGCCGCGAACGCGACGGCGATGACTACCCCGAGCAGCGGGACGGCGAGCGAGAATCGGCTGACGAGGGGTTGGGCGAGCGATAAGGCAAGCAGCGTCACGCCCAAGCCGATCAAGCCACCTTCGATGCCGCGCCGGCGCGAGAACAGCTTGCCGTAGACGTTGAGCGCGAGGATGCCGAACACCAGGCCGATACCAAGTGGCAGCACAACGACGACGAAGTCGCGCTCCGTCAAACCGAGCACCTGCGTTGCGAACCCCGGACCCAGCACGCCCAACACGCCGATCAGGCTGGCCGTGAGGGCGAGATAGGCGAGCGGCCAGAAGATGTGCCGATTGGACAGCATGTAGCGCACGCCGTCGACCAATTCGCCGAACGTCGTGCGCACCGCTGTACCCGCTTCCCCGAGCGCCTCTACGGGCCGCGACCCGCCAATGCGCGGGTTGTTCTTGGGCAGGAGCAGGCACAACCCCGCGCCGATCACGTACGTGGCGGCGACAAGAACGAGCAGCCAGCTCTGGCCCAGGACGTTGACGATGAGCGGTCCCATCAGGGCGAAGCCCAGGAAAAACGAGCCCTGGAATGTGAGCAGGTAGAGCGAGTTCGCGGCGAGGAGTTGCCGGCGCGAAACGATGACCGGAATCATTGCTGCCTCGGCCGGCCCGAAGAAGGTGGTCAGCGTCGAGATCAGCGCCGTCAGCAGGTAGATCAGCACCAGGTTCGAACCGACGAGCAGCAGCACCAGGAACATCACGCCGCGCGCCGCGTTGGTGAGCACCAGGATCAGCCGCCGGTCGTTGCGATCGGTGTAGACGCCGGCGATCGCGCCGAAGATGACTGACGGCACGAGGAAGGACAGGATCAGCAAGCTGACGGACGTGCTCTTGCCGGTCAGCGTGAACACCTCGACGGTGAGGCCGAACAGCACCATGTTGGCGCCGACCTGGGTCACGACCTGGGCGATCCACATGGCCAGGAAACGGCGGTTGCGCAGAACGGCTCCGGCGCCGGATCCCTCCTCCGGGTCGGTCACGGTTGTCACCGCTCCACCACCTGTCCGCCGCGCTCCAGTTTCACGAGCCGCCGTTCCAGCGAGCGGCGTTCGAGGAGCACGCGATGGTCGCAGCCAGCACACGTCAGGCCGATGTCCGCGCCCAACCGGACGACGCGCCACGTCGTTGAGCCACACGGATGGCGTTTGGATAGGGTCAGGTGATCGTCCAGCCGCACATCGAGCGGCGGGCCCTGGGCCATACCTAGAAGCCGCCCGGCCGGCGCCGATTGGCGCGGTCGATGACCAGCCAGCCGACCAGCCCGACGACCAGCACGATCACAACCAGCCACAGGGTCAGCGTGAGAACGCGCGTGAACCCATCGACGACATCGCCACCTGTCGGCCCCGGTTGGCCGGGGCGCGGGGTCGCGGTTGTCTTGGGTCCGGGCGTCGGCGGCGTCTGACCGGGCGCGAGAGTCGGCCCGGGAGTTGCGCCACCAGCCGTCCAGTCGGGCGGGATAAATCCGGGCGGCGCCGGCTGCGGGCCGAGCGGCGCGGGCACATCGACGCCCAACGAGTCGAACCACTTGGCGTTGAATGCCTGGGCGTCCGCGCCCGTTGCGGCTGAGAACGCGTCGTCGTCCGTCATGCCCTGCGCATACGAGCGCACGAGATCCCACAGCTTTTGGTCGCCGTAGGTGCGAACGAAGTAGTCGACGGCCGCGACCGCCTCGCCATACGCGAGATAGAACTCGTCCTGCGGCGCCGGAAAGAATCCGGCGATGCCGTCGAGCGGGATGAGCGAGCCGTCTCTGACCGCGCCATCCACGAAGCTCCTGTAGTAGTCGGAGTAACCCACGGAAAGATAGACCGCGATGCCTTCATTGAGCCAGCGCGGTGGGTCGTGGTAGGGGTTCTTGGTCGCCGCGTCGAAGACGAGGTGGGTCAGCTCATGGCGCACGACCTCAGCGTTGAAGTCCTGGATGCCCTGGTCCGGCGGCAGCCACACGAACATCGTCTGGATGTCCTGGTGCGATTCGCCGGCGATGTTCTCGCGATTGGGCGAGACGGCGTCGAGCAATGCCTGCTGGGTGTCGTAGACGAACAAGTCAACCGGCTTGGGCAGCGTCGTTCCCAGAAGTTGCGACGCCTTCCCGATGGCCTCGTTGGCGAGATCGCCGGCGTCCTGTGCGAACGAGTCGGTGCCGCTGTACCAGTGGACAACGACCATGCCATCGTTGAGCGTCCGCCAGTTGTAGCGGGAGTCCTCGACGACGCCCTGCGCCACCGGGCCAAGCGTCACCGTCCCGTCCCCGGCGCGAACCCGGAACTGGAACTCGAAATGCGTGTTGGGCGCGCTCTCTCCGTCGACGACACACGCGCACACCGCCGAGCTTGCGATGTCGAGCGATGTAGTGACGCCCCAGGTCCCGCCCTGGCCCGGGTCGGCCGGCAGGACAACGTTCGTCTCGTAACCCTGCAGGCGCACGAGCACGTCGACGCCGGCGATGTCGTCGCCGCTGATCTGCGACATGAAGGTCACCGGCTCGCCCAGATTGGCGCTGACCGATGGCGTGCTGAACGACGGTGATGCCGCGACGGCCACGCCAGGTAACGCCGCGCCGGCGAGGAGCACGGCGAGCATCAGCGAAATCGCACGGCCAATGCGCAACATCATTGGCCGGTACCTGTCCCGGGCGCCCACGCCATGCCGGCGTAGCGGATGAAACCAACACCCGACTCGAGCGCTCCGAGCAGACCATTCCGACTCAGCGCATACGAGCGGTCATAGGAAACCGGCACAACCGGCACCTCACGCATCAGGATGTCCTGCGCCTGGGTGTAGAACCGGGTCTGCTCATCCACGTCGGCTGTAGCGGCGGCCTGTTCGAGCAGGGCGTCGTAGTCGGGATTGCTCCAGTGGCCGGTATTACTGGTTGAGCCCGTTTGAAGCAGCAGACCGAGGAAGTCCTGCGGGTGCGGGTAGTCGGCAATCCAGGACAGCGTCCAGATCTGCGGCGTGTTCTGCGCCTCGACCTGGTCTGAGTAGCCGTTGAAGTCGAGCGCCTCGATCGTCACGTGGACGCCCAGGTTCTTGTCGAGCTCGCTCACAACCGTCTGCTCGTAGCCGACGCCGTATGTCGTGAGGGTGATCGGCGGCAGGCCCTGGCCGCCCGGGTAGCCGGCGGCCGCCAAACGAGAGCGAGCGTCGTCCGGATTGAACGCGGTTTGGTGGTTGAGGTCATCGCGGGCGGCGATGCCGCGCGGGATCATCGAGGTCGCCGGGACACCGCCCCCTAGAGCGACCATGTGCGTCCAGTCGACCGCTTCAGCAAACGCCAGCCGCACGTCTGGTTTGTCGAATGGCGCGATCTGCGTCGTGAAGCCGTAATAATTGATCGTCAGACCGTCGGTGCTGCGCAGCTGCGGCCCCAACTCGGCGTCGTATTGGACCCACGCCTCGTCGCCCGCGCCAATGTCGACGTAGTCGATTTCGCCGTTGCTGAACATGTCGGTCGCGTTCTGACCGCCGAAATCGGTGACGAGATCAATCTCGCCCAGCGTGGGCAGGCCAGCCCAGTAGTGTTCGTTGCCTGACAGGTGGATAACGCCCTGCGTGCTCGCGTCGGGCACGTATGCGCCGGATACGACGTGCGGCGGCGATGAGTCGAGCTGGCCGATCTCATCCGGCGGGACGACGCCCAACGACGGTGACGCCGTTGCGGCGATGAAGTAGGTCGCGGGCCGGCTGAGGTCGACCTGGACGGTCGCGTCGCTGATCGCGCTCAGGCCCACACCGTCGCGGCCGATCTGGCCGGCCATGTACGCGGGGGCGCCATTGACGTCCGCGAGCAAAGACGCGAGCGGTGATGGTCGCGCGGGATCGAGCAGCGCCAGCCACGAGTCGACGACGTCCTGGGCGTGGATTGGTGAACCGTCGCTGTATTCGAGCCCAGGACGGAGCTGAAACGTGATCTGCTGGCCGTCATCACTAACCGACCACGTCTGCGCGAGCGCCGGCTGCACACCGCCCGTCGAGTCGAACGCGGTCAGACCCTCGAAGACCTGCGCCAGGACACTCGCGGTGCCTGCGTCACCGGCCTGCGCCGGATCCCAGGTAAAGGGCTCGGCCGACGCGATTCGTGCGTCCGTTGGGCCATTCGCCGCTGGCTGGGGCGACGCGCAGGCCGCGCCGACGAACAGCGCAACGGCGAGCATCAACGCGGCGGGCGCGGTCAATCGGTTGGCAAGCGACTTGAACACGGGCACCGAGTTTACCGTCCGTGGGTTGAAGGCCGCGCTACGGGTGGTTCGAGTCCAACTCCGTGATGTAGAGCGTGCCCGAGATGTACTGACTCGGTGAGTAGCTGCCGATCCAGACGTCATACCTACCGCTCTGCGGCGGGCTGAAATCGATCGACGGATTGCTGGTGCCGAACTCGTCGTCGGAGCAGTGCCACTGGCTCGCCTGATCGTTGACGATCAAGGTCGCGTCATCACCCGGGCCATCCGCCACGAAATAGAAGCGCAGCAGGCCCTGCGCGCCGGCGTTGTAGTGAACCTTGAAGTCGGGGTTGGGCTCCGCATACCCAGCGCATCCAGCACCAAGGTAGCTGGCGTCAATGGGTCCGCCGGACATGACAGTAACGGACCTTGGATCGTGGTCAAAGTTCGAATCGACATTGAGCGAGCCGTAGCGCGCGTCCTGATTGGGGTCGAGCGCGGTCGCCGTGGATTCGGCCGTTGGCTCTGCAGTCGGCTCGGCCGTTGGCGGGGCTGTCGGTGGCTCCGTGGGCGGAGCAGTTGGCGGCTGTGTGGGAGGCAGCGTCGGCGTGGGGGTCGCAATCAAGGTGGGAGTGGGGGCAAGCGTTGGCGTTGGCGCGACGGGCGTTGGCTGCGGCGTTGAGGTCGGTGCGCTTGTAGGTTGGTTTGTCGGGCTGGCGCCGGGCGCGATCGTGACGCAGCCCGAAATAAGCAGAACCACCCCCAGAACGGTCAGCCCTCGCCTAAATCGCACGATGCCATAACACTAATCTACGAACGAGCCCGCAGCGTAGTTATGGATGTGAAGACTTTTGATCCGGCCGAGCTCCGCGCTCGGCTCAGCCCCCTTCAGTATTCAGTCACCCAGAACGCCGACACCGAGCGTGCCTTTACCGGCATTTACTGGGATAACCACGATGCCGGGACCTACCGCTGCGTGGTCTGCCAGGAACCATTGTTCGAATCGGGCACCAAGTTCGAGTCGGGTACCGGCTGGCCGTCGTTCTACGACGTCGTCCAGAACGGCAAGGTGAACCAGACCACCGATCGCAAATTTGGGATGTCCCGGACCGAGGTCACCTGCGGCAACTGCGGTGCCCACTTGGGCCACCTGTTTCCTGACGGGCCGGGCCCGACCGGGATGCGCTACTGCATCAACTCGGCGTCGCTCGACTTCGAGCCGCACACGTGATGTCCGAAGACTGGGCGCCTCAGCGAACTAGGGCTGATTCTCCGCGTTGAAGAGCTTCCAGACGCCCTCGGAAACAACTTCGACATTGCCCTCGACGACCTTGAGCCCCGTGGCTTCGTCGATCGCGTAGGTCGCGCCAGGGTTGTGCGCTGCCCAGCGCTCGGCGTTGGTGGGCGTCACCTCGCCGTGGTCGGGGTTCACGTAATGCGGGATGACCGCGAAATCGGCCAGTCCGATTCCGGGCGCGGTAATAAGCGTGGCGCTGGACTCCCCGTCGGCACCCTGCCAGGCGAGCGCCTCAGTCTTCAGCACCTCGCCGTCGCGCTTGGGTGGATGGTCGTATGTCTCGCAGAAAATGTGGGCGGTCGCGATCGCGCCCGCGCTGACGCCGACGTAGACGGTGTCGTCGAGCGATCTGAACAATTCGGCCAAGCCTGACTTGCGCAGCCAGTGCGCCAGGTAGACCGGATCGCCGCCCCATACGAGGATGGCGTCTGCCGCGCGGACTCCGGGCTCCCAGGTCGAGCGGTCAGTGCTGGGTAGAGCCGTGGGCTCGAGCAGGCCGATTGACTTCCAACCCAGGTCATACAGCTTGGTGCTGGCGTCACCGGCGATCGCCCGATGGATGCCACCCGGCCCGCCGGCAAACGGATGCATGCCGGTCGCGATGAACAGCGCGTTCGACTCTTCGATGGGCTTGCCCAGTAGCTCGATCAACGCGTTGCGGATGCTCGCGTTGGTGATGCCGGACGAAACGAGCAGCAGCTTCATGAAGGTCGCCCAGTATGACCGGTGGCGGCGATCAAGCGGCAGTTCTAGTGTGCAGCGATCTGGATGGTCTCGTAGAACAGGTCACCGACGTTCTGGTGGTCGGCCGGCGTCTGCATGTAATTGATGACCCACGGGCGAACGAGCGAGATGCTCTCGCCGTAACGCAGGAAAAGGACGGGCGAGTCCCGGACGAGCAGCTCCTCGGCCTGGTGGTAGAAGGGCAACGAGGCCGCATAGCTTGGTGCGCGCGCGCCCTGGTCGAGCAGGGCGTCGAAGGCCGGGTCGCAGGACAACGAATCGTTGTGGCGCATCCCACAGGCGAAGGTGTCGCGTGTCGCGGCGTCCGGATGCCGGAGGTCGGAGCCCTGACCGTCGTGCAGCACGTCGTAGTGAGACGATCGCGGGGGCCAAACCTTAAAGCTGAAATTCGTGCACCTAACATCAAACTGGTTCAAGGTGAAGCCCAGCGCCTGTCGCCAGTGGGCGGCCAAGTACAGAACCTGCTGGTCCTTGCCGGTGTCGCAGGCGTAGCCGAAGCGCATCGGACCAAGCATTCTTGCCCAGGCCCTGGTGTGCTGGCAGTCGGCATCACAGTCATCGGTGGCTGACGGAACGTCGGCCGGATCGGGCCCGGCGACGCCCAGGTCCCCCAGCGCCGTTCTCAGATCCAAAAGGGCAGTGGCAGGGTCGAAAGGCAAGGGCGTGTCGTCGGCGGTCACTGTCGGGAAGCCGGCTATACCGGGCATCGTCGGGCTGTACGCGGGAACACCGATGCCGGCGAGGGTGGAATGAATCAGATCGACCTTGTCGATCGCCTGCGTCAGGGCCTGTCGGAAGTGGACATTCTGGGTCGGAGAGCCACCGACTACACCCGTCGTGACGGCATCATTGGGTGGGCACAGGAAGAAGCTGGCCGACGGGTCTTTCATCTGGCAGTTGGCAAAGTCGTAATACTCGAGAGAAAGCATGCTGCTGCGGTTGACCATCGTCTGATAACTGGCGGTGTTCAGTACGCGCGGAACGTCGATTGATGGCACACGGGCCTCGTCGAGATCACCGCGCTCCCATGCGGCAACAGCCGCAGCGGGATCGCCACCGATGCTGATCTCGAGGCGCTCCAGAGTTGGGCTAAGGCCGTACCAACTCGGATTTGGTGTGAGCACCATCTTGCGGTTGTGTGTCCACTCGGTCAGCACGAAAGGCCCCGACGAGACGATCTCGCCCGCCTCCGCCCAACGCGTTTGCTGCTCTGGCAGCGGAGTCAGGAGCCAGGTGGCGGTGATGTCCGGCCAGAAAGAGGTCGGCTGGTAGAGCTGGAACATGACCGTGTGATCGTCCGGCGCAGTAACGCCAAGCTGGTCGAGCAGACCTTCGATGGTCGCGTCGTCGAAGGTGCCAGCCGCGGGATCGAGCCACGGGGTGTCTCCATCCGGGCAGCCGAAGTCCATGCCCAGTAGATCGTGCGCGCCTGTGACCCAGCACATCTCATAGCCGTAGTCGAAGGCGTTGCGCGGGTCGGCCAGTTGGCGGGCGGCGCGGACGATGTCACCCGCAACGATCGAGGTGCCGTCGCTGTACTGCGCGTCGCGCAGGCGATAGGTGTAGCTCAGGTCGTCCGCACTTACCGTCGGGAGATCGGCCGCCAGGGATGGAACCAGGTTGCCATCGCCGTCGCGGTAGAGCAGCCCGCGCTGCAGCGCGTCAATCACCGACAGCTCGTCGGAGCCCGACGCTGCCTGGGGCCGTAGCGTTCGTGGGTCCGTGGCGCAGCAGTAGATGCGGAAGTTCTGCTGGTCGGCACGAGGTCGGTCGCTGGCTGGCGGCGAACTTGGGCCCTGGGTCGGTGTGACGGGTGGGCTGCTCGTGGTGGCAGGAGGGGAAGTCGGAGCAGGGATCGACGGCGTCGGCGTAATGGTTGGCGACGTGCAGGCAAGCACGACCAACACAACGAAGGTCAGGCTGCGCGCCGGCTGGTTGCTCACTGCTTAATAGATGCCGCCTATGGCGAATCGGTTGGCGCCCCCGGAGAGGCCCGGGGACCAGCCGGGTACGCAGTGCGATCCGCTCGATTGGTACGCGACTGCATGATCTCAGACGATCGCTCCATAGAATGCCTGGGACGCGTTTGCGTCACAGCGATAGCCGCCTTTGGAGGGCATGATGGCTGAGCTCAGCGGTCGCGATATCGTCGAACGCTA